>CALAZQ010000537.1 GCA_937926325.1 uncultured Planctomycetaceae bacterium
TCGCCGAGCGAGGCAAGATAGGTTTCGCAGGCTTTTTTCGTGGCCTCATCTGGCCCCTTTTTCGCAGCCCAGACCATCCATTCCCGGCACCCAGCGTCCTGCTCGACAACCCCGGCGACCGTCAGGCCAGCGTATCGCGTCCCATCAGGGAAACGGAACTCGCCGGAGGACGGCTTTTCGGTTTTCTTGGGCTTCGTTTTTCGGGCAGGAACCCACTGACCGCTGCCACAAAAGCAGCACTCCAGCCGCCACCACCCGCCGTCCTCGTCGGTGATGTCATGGGCTTCGGCCAGGCAGTTTTCGTCAATGCAGGCCACTTCGCCGTCGAGCCGCCCCAGCAAACCCCTCGCCTGCGCTTTTCGGGCCGGAGCGACGTAGCTGCTCTCTTCCCTCACACCCTCAGAAGGAGGCTTCTTCTTGCCCCTCTTTTTCTTACGGGGCTCATCTTGTGTCGAGATGTCGAATAAGAGGCTCATACTGGCAACCTCATGCGGTAGTCGGAACTCTGCTCAGTCCCGATGATCAGCTTCCTCCTGGCCCTCGTGACGCCGACGTACTCGATCCTCCGCTCCTCGTCGTGCTGCGCTGTGTCGATGCCCTGCGCCTCGGCGATTCTCCGGCTCACCGTGTCTGACAGGACGACCGTGTCGGCCTCCATCCCCTTGGCAGCATGAATCGTCCCGACCCTAATCGCTGGCTTGCTCGCCAGTTCTGGCCCGTATTTCTTGGCCGCCTTCTTCCATCGGGCCGCCCCGCGAAAAAGGTCGCCCCAGTCCCCCTTGCGAAGCCGATCCGCGAACTCGGGCTTCATCCCTGCCGCCTCCAAGTCGCCTGGCAGGATCACGTCCCACTGCCGAATCGCATCGCCGCTCCAGGCTTTCTTCGCCCCGCGAACCATGTTGTTCATCGCCGGCAGGAGTTCCACTGCGGCGGAGAAGTCATCAGGCGAGCAGTCCTGGCCGTGCTCAATCGCCCACAACGCGTTCGCGGCTCGATAGAACTTCGTCTGCTCCTTGGCCTTCAACTTTGCGAACGGCAGCCCCGCCTTCTCGAGCACCGCGGCCCAAATATCCAGCGTGTAGTTGCACCTCGCGATCACCAGGGTGTCATCGCCGGCGGAAAGTTCTTTGACGATCGATTCGGCGTACCCGCCTCTGACAACCTCACCAGCGTGGTCAGCCGGAGCGATTCCGCGATCCCAATAGCCTTCCCGCATCTTTCTCAGGCAGGCTTCTCCCAGTTCAAGAACAGGCCTCGGGCATCTCCACGTCTTCTCCATGACCCGCTCTTTATCGACTTTCCAGCCCATAAAAAGCCGCGAATCGCTTCCGCCGAAACCGAAGATAGATTGCATGGGATCGCCGCTGATGTAGACCCACTGGACGTTCGGCCCACTGGCGAGACGCAGGCAGCACCGATCAACCAGCGCGGATGCGTCTTGCTGCTCGTCCATCACCCACGCCTTCACGCTTGGCGGCAGTTCGCCCTCGGGGTCTGTCTCCTCCCAGCCCTCTGGCGAAAACCGGACGCCGCTGAACCTCGCGAGGAGGTCGGTGTAGTCCACCCGGCAGTCAAGAGTTTTGGCCGACTGGTATCTGTCGATGAACTGCTTGCAGACGGCAAAAGACGGCACGTCGCCTCCCAGCCGAGCCTCCCTGCGGATAGTGACTTCGATGGGTTCCATCCTTGACCGGGACTGCTCCCAGATGTTCAGGGCCGCCGCAGCCTGCCTCTCCCCGGTGTACCTCATGTACCCGGAGTCCTCGTCGATTATCGTCCGCACGTCCACCTTCAGGGCGCCGGCGATCCACGCCGCCGATTCCTTGTTGTCCGTCAGGAGTTCTCCTTTCTGGACGCCTATCTGCCGGTAGGCGATGCTGTGAACCGTCCGAAACCACCCATCCTTGGAGAGAACCTCGCCGGGCACGTTCCAGGCGGAACTGGCCCGCTCGACCGCCTCTGCCCTGGCTGCCCTGGTAAAAGACGTGAATCCGATGGCAAAAGGGCTACCACCGAGGGCCGCTCTGGCGCCCTCCATGATGCGGAGAAGCTCCGTCGTCTTTCCCGTACCTGCCCCGCCTACCAATCTTGCCACTTGCATGACCACTTCTCCAAAGGGGTGTCTGGAACGTGGTAGGCGTAACTCTTTGCCTACCATAGACTTGCGTCACGAAAACCGCTTTTCCACGTTTCCGGCAATTTTCGCGACATCAATTTCCGTTTCCTCGTGAATAGAAAAGGCGGTTTGGTCTTCTGCCCCGAAGTCTCCAGCCGCCAGACGCTCCAGAACGCTCATGTGGGCGTCTGTGAACCGGACGAACCTCCGGCTCCTTCCGCCCTCCCCGGCCCCCCTGGAGGCCGGCAGGGCCGTCTGATTGACCCCAGCCAGGATCATCTTCTTGATCTTGGCCTTGTCGCCCTCCTCGAGCTTCCTGCGGCCCCTGTCAACGATCTCCCAGGCTTTCTGCCAGCCGAACCAGAGTTCCCAGACCCCATCACGGCCACGAACCCACGCTGGCATTCCGGTCACGTCTGGCTTTCCGTCTTCCTCTTCGTCGTCATCCGGCTTCGGCGTCATCGAGAGCACTTCCAGAAGCCAGCCGGCTACGGTGGCGAACCGGCAGTTCTCGGCGGTTGCGGCCTCTTGAATCGCCTCGTCCATCAGTTTGGCTTTTAGGCCGCGGATCGGAGGCTTGCCCTTCCTGGCCGCTTCTCCGTTCCACGTCCCGTACCACTCCTCTGGTATCTGATCGACAACGACCGTGTGGGTGGCCTCGAGGATCGCGTTGGCGACTTTGGCCGCCGAGCGGTAGGTTTCTGAGTTCATCTGCACGGCAACCTTGACGACCTTCTGCTTGCCGGCCACGTCCCGAAAAACCGGAACGGTGAGCGTGTAGGTCACGGGGTCAGAGTGGATGACCTTCAGTTGCCACTGCCCAGGCCACCACTCTGTGCCGTCGTGCCGAAGGCCGAGGCCGGTGAACGGCAACTTCTTGTCACTTCCGTCTTCGTCGGCTCCGTTCTTGAGCCGATCGTCGATCGCCTTCTCCTTGTCGGCCTCATCGACGACCCCCTTGGCTCTCAACCGCTGCGCCCAGCCAAGTTCGTGCATGAAGATGTTCTGAATCTCTTCGTCGCCCTTCGGTGGCTTGCACCGCAGTTCGTTCATCGCCCTGATGCTCGCCAGCACGTCCTGCTGCTCAATCGGGCTATGGGGATTGAGCATCTTGACGCACTGGTATGCGGCGTAGCGAACGAGCGCGTGATGCCGATCGCCCTCGCCCATATCCTGATGAAGAATCTTTGTCGCCGGCTCCTTTCGCTCGGTTCCGCCCTCGCCGACCTCGTTGCTGATCGCGATCAGCAACTCCCTTGGAATCTCGGCGACATCGCAGTCATCCGGGCTCATCCCCTCGACCCACGAGTAGGACGCACCGCTGGCGTGGCTGCTGGGCGGCATAATTGACTGCGCCCCCTTCTTGTCGCCGCCGATGCGAATCTCAAGCCCGGCAAGCTTGTAAACAGCCTGGGCGGGCAGCCGCGAGTCCCACTTGAAGAGCCGGTGAGTCGAGCGCTTTGACGTGAAAGTCGGCGTATACGCTTTGTCGAGGCCGAATCGCTCGGCCGTCTTGCGTCCCTGTTCGGTGTCAAACTCAATGTCGATGATCCCGCTCTTCTCGCCCAACTGCACGCCGATGTTTCGATTCTTGGTGCCGTCAAGCCACTGAGAAAGCTCGTCCTCGTCTATCGTCGCCTTGTGCTGCCACGCTTTGAGCAGCGGGTGCTTGCCCGGAGTGTCGCAGTTGGGATTCCTGCATGTGCATTTGTCGCCATCGGCGCCGTGGCAAATGACGACATACCAGCCCTTGGCCGCGTACTGGGCGGCCCACCAGAAAAGACCTTCGATCATCGAATCGCTCCTTCTTCTCGCCAACTAACTTCGTTCTCCTTAATCGAAACCAACCGCAGTGTTTTGTGTGCGTCGTGATGAGCCTCCCACCGCATACGCAGGCTGTCGCTCGCCATCGCTACGCCGCAGACCGGGTCAGGCTTCGTCTCGACGGCGTCGATGCTTATGCCGACCGCCTCTAAAAAAGAGTCGCGCAAAAACGCGAATGTGACAGGCCAGTGATCGACTCTGGCATCCCCCCACGCAAGCGGCTCGCCGCTCTGGTCGCTGGTCACGCTCCCGGCCCCCGAGGCATACCGCCATCGCTTGTACTGGGCCACCTGATCGGCAATGGCTCGCCGCATTGCCGACGTGGCCTGAGCCTTTCGGCTCCACCCCGAACAGCACTTTTTCCAACTAAAGTCGATCTCGTGCCCACCCGCGTAGCAAATGAACGTGTGATTGACGTTCGTCGGCGACCTGCCGTAGATGGCGTGTCCCGAACTGTGTCGAATCTTGATGCCGACCAGTTCGTCTTCGAGCCCCGGCAGAATCTTCTCATCGGGCCGCTCGTGGCGGCACAGGATCAGGTCAAGCAGAAACATCGTGTGCTTCGGCGATGCCATCACGCCGTCTTCGTAGGCGGAAACGATTTCGCGGCAACGCCGCTCGAGGGCGGCCTTCGACCTGAAAACCTCTCCGCCGACTTCAATGGGAATCCTTCCCATCAAGCTGACCTCCCTGCTTCCTTGTGTTAGAAACCCTCCCCGGCCCCGCAAGTCGCAGGGGCCGGGGAGGTCATTCCGTCAGCCGGCGTGAAGCGAAAGGGACTTCAGAGGCTTCGGCCAACTTGCCGCGTTATGACGCCACCACGGCCTGGGCGACCGGCCTGCAAAATCGCAGGTTTCGCGCCGCCGGCCCGGCGGCCGTATCAGTCCTCGTTGACGACGACAGTCGCTCCGGCCGGCGGAGCGTTGAACATCGTGTTCAGCGGCTCCGTGTAGAGTTGCCGGGCGACCTCGCCCTGCTCCTCACTGAGTTCGCCGGCCAGGCGAGGAACAATCATCGAGTAGGGCTGGCCCGCCCCACCCTTGGCCTTCTCGAGCCGCAGCCCGAGGACAGCCTCGTAGTGGAAGCACGGCAACCGCTTCCGAAACGGCAGCCACGACGCCAGCGAGCCAGGGCCGACCGTGACCAGCACCGGCCACACGTCGCCCTCGCGGAGGATCGCCAGGATGCGAGACTCCTTGACCCTCTTGCCCCCGCCGTTCGCACCGTAGCCGAACTCCGGCGAGGTGGAGAGCGCCGCCCAGTCATAGCGACGATCGCCGATCCGGTACTTCTCCAAGGCCGCCGGATCGACCGAGCCCAGGTCGTCGCTGACCCGGTAGCCGACCAGCAGGTCGTTGCTGATCACCACCGGCCGCTGCTCGGTCGGGTTGGGATCGGGCCAGAGGACGCCGCGCTTGGCCTCGCCGACGAGGATGCCGACGAGCTCGTCGCACGTCTCCTGATTGCCGTTGACCTCGACGTTCCACTTCGTCGCCCCGCCCAAAGGCGTCTTGACGCGGACGAGGTCAGTCTCCCGCATCGGCTCATCGCCCAGATTCTGAGCGATGATCCGAGCCTGCCTGCTGTCCGGCACGAGGGCCGGGTACTCAATCTTCTCAACCGTCGAAATCGCAGTAGTCATGATTATTCTCCTGACATGACGACTATCTAGAACCAGGCACCACCTCAACGTGAGGTGACGTGCCGCAAAACCGGCTGGACGTACTCGCCGACCAGCCCCTCGAACTCCGTTCCATCCGAATAGGGCTGACGGGCATCCTTGCCCGCCTCCTTAGCCCTCTCGGTCAGCAGGCTCTTCAGCCTGGCTGTGTTCACCTGCGTGACGGCATCCAGCAGTCCCGCACGTCGGGCGGCATCCATCACCGCCTCCTTTCGCGCCTCCGGCGCAGAGAATCGATGCGCAAACTCGATTCTCCAACTCCTCCCTGCGGCCTTGACTCCGTCAAGCCGTTGCGTCAGCATTTCCTCGACCGCCACGCCCTCGTAGTGGCCGCGGCGTTCTTTCAACTCGTCGATCTGGTCGTTCAGACCCTTGATCTTGGCGTCAAGCTCGCTGATCTCAGCGAGTGCCCGCTGGAGCGGGGCGACTTCTGTATCCGTCGATGATGACACTTACAACCTCCTTGCGTTCTCGGAGAGCCTCGTAAACACGACCGTCCACCGTGGCGCGGCCGTTTGCGGTTGCGGTCAGGTGATAGATCGTCGTGCGACGTTCCTGACCAGGGCGATGCAGGCGGGCGACGGCCTGCTCGTATTCTGCTAATGAGTAGCCTAGCGAATAGAAGACTCCGTAGGCGGCTCGCGTCAGATCAATCCCGATGCCGCCGGACTGAATCTGGGCGACCAGCACGTCGGTGTCGCCGGCCTGCCACTGGGCCAGTTCGTTCCTGGCCCCCGATAGTTCGCTGACACTCCGGCCGGCGGCATTCGCCGCGGCCTTGACCGCGGCAATATCAGAGGAGAATCGGCAGAAGATCACGAACGGCTCGGATGAAGGGGAATCCTCCATCATATCCGCCAGTCGCTGCGCCTTGGCTGGATTCCCGTCAGAAATCTGCCGCGCAGTAGCCTCTTCGTCGAAGCG
>CALAZQ010000538.1 GCA_937926325.1 uncultured Planctomycetaceae bacterium
TCGAGAGTTCCGCTGCGGAAGGCACCCTCACCCGGCCTGCGGCCGGCCTCTCCCAGAGGGAGAGGCAAGACAGATAAACCTCGTTCGATGGGGCACATACCATGCCGAACACCATTGCCATCCCTGGCCCCGTGTCCGGTCGCTTCCGCTCCCGGCTTTCAGCGAGTGAGCGACAGTGGAAGAAGCAGGGGAGCAGGGGCCGGACAACTAAAAATCCGAGAATTGCTCGAATTCGTCGTACGGACGGTGCTCCAGATTGACGAAGCGGGTGTAGTCGTGCTGCCAGAGCAGCTTCACATCACCGATCGGCCCATTTCGTTGCTTGGCGATGATGATCTCCGCCTCGCCCTTTACCCGTTCCCGGTCCTCATCGTTGGTCTGATAGTACTCCTCGCGATGAACAAACATCACCACGTCGGCATCCTGCTCAATGGCACCAGACTCACGGAGGTGGTTGAGGCGGGGGCGGTTGTCGCGTGACACCTCTGCCTGCCGGTTGAGCTGGGCCAGGCAGAGAATCGGAATGTCAAGTTCCCGCGACATCGTTTTCAGCCGCCGGGCGATCCGAGCCACCTGCTCCTGCCGTGGATCCCGCGGGTTGTCCGGCTCGATCAGCTGCAGGTAGTCGATCACAATCAGCGACAGGCCGCTTTTTCGCTTCAGCCGGCGGGCGACGGCAGCAATCTCGGTCAGGGTTCGGCCGGGGGTGTCGTCGATGTAGAGGGGCGCCGAGCTGATCTCAGCCGACTTCTGAACCAGCCGCCGGCGATCCTCCTGCGAGATGGTTCCGTTCCGCAGCCGGTGGCCGTTGACCTGCGCGGCCGAGCAGAGCAACCGGTCGGCCAGTTCGAGGCTTGCCATTTCAAGGCTCACGAACAGCACCGGCTGGTGGGTGTCGATCGAGATGTGTTCGGCGATATTCATCGCGAACGCCGTCTTTCCCATACTCGGCCGGGCCGCCAGGATGATCAGCTCAGAGTTGTGCAGCCCACCGCAGAGGGTGTCGAGATCGGTAAAACCGGTCTCAACGCCGCCGAGGGCATGCTCATGCTTCATCCGAGCGTCCATCCGCACCATCACGTCTTCCAGCACCGACTGGATCGACTTGGCCTCAGCCGAACTGCGTTGCTCGAGGATCGAAAAGATTTTTTCTTCCGCCCGGGCGAGCAGTTCCCGCGGCTCGTCGAATGCGTCGTAGGCATCCCGCAGGATGTCGGTGCTGGCGTCAATCAGTGACCGCAGCATCGCCTTGTCGCGAATGATGGCGGCGTAGTGCGTTGCATGGGCAGCATGCGGAACCGAGTTGATCAGTTCGGCAATCGCGGCCGCCCCACCCACGAGGTCAAGCTCATCCCGGCCCCGCAGCCGCTCGAGTAGAATGGTGGCATCGATACGGCCACCAGAATCGTGCAGTTCGAGCAACTGCCGATAGATTGCCTGATGGGCCTCGTCCGCAAAGTCATCGGGCCGAACCGCCAGGGCCACGTCGTCGCAGACGTCGGGCTTTAGCAGAATGCTGCCGAGCACGTTTCGCTCGGCCTCGATATTGCCGGGACGGCCCATTCGGGCGACCTGGTCTTCGCTCCTGCCGTTCGACCGGTCATCCCGCCGCCGGCCACGGGCCTTCCCGCCGCGGCCGTTGCCCGTTGACCTCCCCGGAGGACCCGAGCCCTTGGAAGCCAGCGTCGATTCGCCGCGAGTCTGGTCCATGACCGGCCCTCGGGAGTGCTCAGGATTCCTCGCCGCTAGCCGGAACCACCCAGACCTTGAGGTCGCCTTCAACCTCGGAAGATAGCCGGATTTTCACCGTGTAGAGCCCCACTTCCTTCAGTGGCCCCTGCAGAATGATCTGTTCGGGTGACACCACCAGATCCTGCTGTTTGAGCGACCGGGAAATCTCCGGGGCGCCGACCGACCCGTAGAGGTGGCCCTCGTCGTTGGCGTTCGCCTCGATGGTCACGCTCGTCCGCGCCAATTCTTCCAACAGGCTGCGGAGCCCGGCCAACCGCTCGCGGGCGATCGCTTCAAGCTTTGCCTTGTGCTTGGCAACCATCCGCTTGTGGTGCTCGGTTGCGATAGTCGCCAAGCCCTGCGGCAATAAGTAGTTCGTCGCATAGCCGGGGCGAACTTCAACGACCTCTCCCTGCTTCCCCAGATGCTCCACGTTTTGGATGAGGAGCAATTCAATTCCACCCCGGCTTCCTCGCGGAAGCCGCTTGATGCCCTTGGTACTGGGGCGTCGCGCTGTTGCCGTAGCCATTTGAAAACCTCTGAATGCTTCTTGGTGAAAAGCCGCTGTGAACAAAAAATGGGGTCGAGCTGGAGCCTCGGGATCAGGCCGGTTCAAAAGGGGATGTCGTCCGCTGATCCACCCGCGGTACTCGCGGAGCCGATTCCAGGATCTGCATCATACCCTCCCGACTGGTCAAATTCGTCGGCCCGCCCGCCCCGGCTGCGGCTGCCGCCGGGGGCGCCTTCGGTCCTGCCGCCGCCCTTTGAACCGATCAGATGCATCCGGTCGCCGACCACCCGAAGTTTTGAGTTCTTTTTGCCGTCTTTTTCCCAGGTATCGAGCTTCAGCCTGCCTTCCACCAACAATGGCGAGCCCTTGGTGACATACTCTCCGGCAATTTCTGCCGTTCGGCCCCACAGGGTGATATCGACGAAGGTGGTTTCTTCAATCCATTCGCCAGAGGCCGACTTCCGCCGGTCATTGATGGCGAGGCCGATTTCGGTCACGGCCGTTCCGTTGGAAATGTAGCGTAGTTCAGGGTCGCGGGTGACGTTGCCCATCAGGAACACCCGGTTCATGCTGCTGGCCATGGCTCTATCCTTTCTCGTCGTGTCTGCGGTCGCGGGT
>CALAZQ010000539.1 GCA_937926325.1 uncultured Planctomycetaceae bacterium
GATCTACACCGGTGCAGCCCCCAATCAGCAAATCACCCCTGCCGTCCAGTGGTGCCACGCCACGCTCGAAGCCCGCCGCTTCTTTCTGATTGGGTCGGACTACATCTGGCCCCATTGTGTGAACGCCATCATCAGCGACCAGCTTGCCGGGCTCGGTGCTGAAAAAGTTGGCGAAGCCTACATTCCCTTTGGAAGCACCGATGTCGACCAGTTTGTTTCACAGATTCGCGATGCAAAGCCAGATGTGGTGCTCTGCTCGGTTGTTGGGGACTCCGTATTAGCCTTCTTCGACGCCCTGAAAGACGCCGGAATTGATCCGGAGGAAATCCCGGTTGTCACCTTTGCCCTGGCAGAGGATGAACTGCGGTCGATTGACCACGCCGACCTCGTTGGCCACTACGCGGCCTGGAACTACTTTCAATCGATCGACCGGCCAGAGAACCGCCAGTTTGTCGCAGGCTTCAAGGCGCGGTACGGGCAGGACCGGGTAACCAGTGACGTGATCGCAGCTGCTTCCAATAGCGTTCGGCTCTGGGCCAACGCCGTCAGGGAATCTGGCACCACTGACGTGCGTCAGGTGCGAAATGCCATGCGGCGGCAGAGCCTCGATGCTCCGGAGGGCATCATCGCGGTTGACCCCGAGACTCAGCACACCTGGCGGCCTGTCTATCTCGCCAAAGTTCGGGCAGACGGACAGTTTGACATCGTCTGGAGCAGCAAGACCGCAGTGAGGCCGGTGCCCTATCCGATCACCAGATCGCGGTCCGCCTGGGCGGTGTTCGTCGAAGATCTCCACCGTCGGTGGGGAGGCTGGGCGAACACCGGGCCAGCTAGCGAAGGACAGCAATGATGGCTACCACTCACCCGCCCGAAACACCGCATCGCCGCCGCTCGTTGGCGGTGCGATTACTCTTTTGGTTCTTGCTGATCGCGTTGGTGCCGTGTGGTCTCTTGACCGCAATCACCACCCGATTGGCCACTCAGGCACTCGAGGAGACCGTCCGCGAGCGTTTGGTCCAGATCGCATCGGCCCGGGCCGAACAGCTTGAGGCCTACGCCGCTGAGCGGGTACAGGATGGGACAACGCTATCACGGGCACCGACCGTCGTGACGGCGGTCAGCAGCCTACGAGCAGTTGCGGCGTCTGCCGACGCAGGCCAAACACCCTCGGCCCTGAAACAGGCCAGTGAGGCCTTCAACGATTTCCTCAGCTATGTCACAGCTTCGTTCGGCTATCGCAGTCTGCTGCTGCTGGACGCCGATGGGCTCGTGCTCTGTTCAATCGGCGGCGATCTTGTACCCGGTCAGGTCGTCACCGAGGGCACCCTTTCTGCAAGCGAACTGGCAGCCGGTTTCGATCGTTCCCGGACGCTCCTCCAGTCGGAGTTGGGTCGCTTCGAGCCCTTCGGCAAGTCGGGTGAGCCGGTCGCGTTCGTCACCTCGCCGGTCTTTGCTGACGGCATGGTGGTGGGTGTGCTGGCCCTCGGGCTGAGCCCCGAGCGGGTCTGGCAGGTCCTGACAGACACCACCGGCCTGGGGACCACTGGTGAGTTCCTAGCGGCTGAACAGCTCAGGGAAACCGCTCGGGTTACTGTCCCCCTGCGTCACCGTCCCGATGCTGCCTATCGGTTGACCATTCCCCTGGCTTCGAATGAGGCCCTCGGTGCCAGGCTCGCCTCAAGTGGCAATCGTGGCTATGAAATTTTCCCTGATTACCGCGGCGAGCAGGTCGCGGCCGCCTGGTGCTACCTCCCGAGCTACCGCTGGGGTTTGGTTGCCAAACAGGATGCCAGTGAGGCCTTTGCACTGGTCCGCTTCCAGCGGCTTGTCATCGGTGGGCTGCTCATCGGCACGCTCATGGTGGTCGTTCTTGTTGCCCTATTTGTGGCCCGCAGCATCAGCACACCAATTAGACGGGCCGTCGATCTTGCCCGGCAGGTCGCCGCCGGTGACCTGCGAGCTTCAGTCACGGTCCGTACCCGTGACGAAACCGCCTTGCTGCTAGGAGCCCTCCAGACAATGACCAGTGACCTCCGTTCACTCATCGGTCGGGTGCAGTCGGCAACCGAGGCATTGGCTGGCACCGTGTCGAGCCTGCAGGTTACTGGGACCAACCAAGAGCAGGTCGTCACCAGACTCGGCGAATCAACCACGCAGACGGTCACGGCCGTCGAGGAGATTACCGTCACCGGCAAGGAACTTGCCCGAACCATGGATGCCGTCAACGAAATGGCGGGAAACACGGGAGCAATGGCCATCGAAGGTCGGGAAAATCTGGCCAGTATGGACGACACGATGCGGCAGCTGGCCGACAGCACCGCCTCATTCGGATCAAGGCTCGCTGAGATCAATGAACGGGCGAAGACGATCAATCTGGCCGTCACGACGATCACCAAGGTGGCCGACCAGACCAATCTGCTCTCGATCAATGCGGCTATCGAGGCCGAAAAGGCCGGCGAATATGGCCGTGGCTTCCTGGTGATCGCCCGGGAGATCCGCCGCCTCGCCGATCAGACGGCGGTGGCGTCGCTGGAAATTGAACAGGTGGTCAAGGGCATGCAACTCAGCGTGTCCTCCGGTGTGATGGAAATGGACAAGTTCACGAAGAGCGTCGAGACGGGTGTGGAGGAGATTGCCAGCATCTCGAGCCAGCTCGCCGAGATCATCAGCTCGGTCAAGGGCATCTCGGAACGGTTCGGGCAGGTCGCCGAGGGCATGCAGGCCCAGAGCCAGGGGGCTGAGCAGATCCGTGACGCCATGAACCAGGTGGCCGAGGGCGCGGCCCGCAGCGAAGCGGGACTGGATGATTTTCACGCGGCAACGGCGAACCTCGAACAGGCGGCAGCTGGACTCCAGGCAGAGATCGCCCGCTTCACACTTTAGCTGGCTCTTTCTCGACAGCCTTTCCGTGGTGTATCGTGGGGGCAAAATCCTTCCCACCTCTGGAGAAAACCACGATGCTTCACCGCCTACTGTTCACCACTGCCACCGTCTGCCTATTGTCCTCGACCGCCTTCGCCCACTGCCAGGTGCCATGTGGCATCTATGGGGATCAGCTGCGATTTGAGCAG
>CALAZQ010000540.1 GCA_937926325.1 uncultured Planctomycetaceae bacterium
AGCAGCAGCTCGGCCCAGGTGGTCGGGTCGCTCTCCCAGGGAAACTCAGGTGGGGCAAAGCAGGGCAGCTTGCCTAGCCGGCGGTCGACCGCGGCGGCAAAGAAGCCCAGCCGGGGGCTTTCGTCGGGATCCCAGCCCGGCATGGCGGCGGCCGTGATGAAGGCGTCGATCTGCCAGCCAGAGGACGTGTTCTCAGCCGCCAGCAGGACCGACTTTTCGGGCAGCGGGGCGGCTGGCTCGTTGGTGCGGGGAATCTGGGCCGCCACCGCCACCGGCTCGCTGGCCTGCCGGCCACCACCGGTGGGCAGCAGGGCAAGTCGCCGGCAGAACCGGCCGGCCCGGTGACTTTCACCCGTGGGCCGGGTGGCGATCCAGAGGTGCAGGCCGTCACTGTCCTCCGGCTTGGTCGGCTGGCACCAGCGGCTGCCGGAGAGACCGTCGATGCGGGCCCGTACCCCAAGGCCCGCCTCGTTCCAGCCGATCGCCAGTTCCAGCAGGTTGGGTACGCCGGCCAGCCCCGCCAGCTGCGGCAGCAGGTAGGTGTCGTCCAGGTGGCTGTCACTCGGCGGCCAGAGCCGTTCCCGCCAGGGGCAGGAAAGCCGCAGACGAAACAGGCTGGCGGGATTGACCAGTGACATCGGGTGAAGGTTGGCCGAGGAATGATGGCTGTCTGCGAGGTATACTACCAAGGCGGATGTGACCGATCCTGCTCGGTCCTCGGTTTTTTCGGAGACAGGACAGCGGCTTGATGCGTGTGCTGCAGATTGCCAGCGAGGCGGTACCTTTTGCCAAAACCGGCGGCCTGGCCGACGTGGCGGGTGCTCTGCCGGCGGCCCTACAGCAGCTCGGCTGCCAGACCACGCTGGTGCTGCCGGCCTATCGCAGCGTCTTCGGCAAGGGGCTGCCGATCGAGCAAACCGACCTGCGGTTTCCGGTGGCGGTCGGCACCCGCAGTCTCGAGGCGGCGGTGTTCACCTGCCGGCTGCCGGACGATGGCGGGCAGATTTTTTTGATCGGCAACGATCACTGCTTCGACCGGGACAGCCTCTACGGCACGCCCGAAGACTATGCCGACAATGCCGAGCGGTTCATCTTCTTCTCCCGGGCCGCCCTCGAACTGGCTGCCCGGCAGCCCGAGCCGTTCGACATCATTCACTGCCACGACTGGCAGACAGGGCTGGTGCCGGCCTATCAGAAGCTGCTCTACAACTCCTGGCCGACCCTCGGGCAGGCCCGCACGGTGCTCACCATTCATAACATGGCCTACCAGGGCCAGTTCTGGCACTGGGACATGCTGCTGACCGGCTTCCACTGGAAGTATTTCAACTGGCAGCAGATGGAGTTCTATGGCCAGCTGAACATGCTCAAGGCGGGCATTGTCTTTGCCGACAAGCTGACCACCGTCAGCCCGACCTATGCGCGTGAGATTCAGGCAGCCCCCGGGGGCAACGGCCTGGAAGGCGTGCTGGCCGGCCGGGCCGCCGATCTCGTCGGCATCGTCAACGGCATCGACACCGCGGCCTGGAACCCCCGCACCGATGCGCACATCCCCCGTCACTACGGTGAGGACGACGTGGACGACGGCAAGTACACGGCCCGGGTGGCGCTGGCTGCCCGGCTGGGGCACGCCGCGCCCGACACCCGGCCGCTGGTCGCCTTCGTCGGCCGGCTCGCCGAGCAGAAGGGCGTGGGGCTGATCCTCGACCTCATCAACCGCATGGCAGGTTCGGGGCTGGCCCACTTCATGATCCTCGGCACAGGCGACCCGGCGGTCGAGCAGGCGCTGCGGACGGTGGCGGCCTCGTACCCCGGCACGGTCGATGTGGTGATCGGCTTTGACGAGACGCTCGCCCACCTGATCCAGGCGGCCGCCGACATCCTGCTGATGCCCAGCCAGTATGAGCCCTGCGGTCTGGCTCAACTCTATGCCTTCCGCTACGGCACCATTCCGGTGGTGCGGGCGACTGGGGGACTGGTCGACACGGTGATTGACACCAATGACCAGACACTGGCCGACGGCACGGCCAGCGGGTTTGTGTTTGAGGCGTTTGAGTCGGCAGCCCTCGAGGAGGCGGTGCGGCGGGCGGTCGCTGCCCGCGGTGACCATGACCGCTGGCGGGAACTCGTCCGCCGCGTGATGGGGCAGGACTGGTCCTGGCAGGCCAGTGCCCGCCGCTATCGCGAGGTCTATGAACAGACCCTGGCTGCGCCGCCAGTAGCAGTGGCCGACGTCGAATAGGTTGCCTGCTGGTTGCGTGTTCCAGCCGCTCAGGGGTGCCCACGCCCACTCGCTGGACGTTCACGGCGGCCATCCGGGCCGCCGTTCACTGCACGTTCGCTGCGCTTCGTCATCCGGACTTCGCTTGCTACCGTAGCTCGCTCGTGGGCATGGGCACCCCCTCGCTGGTCGAGCGTGTGAGGCGTCAGGAAGCCAGGAGCGG
>CALAZQ010000541.1 GCA_937926325.1 uncultured Planctomycetaceae bacterium
ACGCATGGGAACAGGCGGAATGACATGGTCAGCGCGGGTGTGCCGCCGTCTGGGCTGACTTTGGTCACGGTTACGACGGAGCCCTCTACGACGAGTCCCGTCGGAAGCGGATGCTGGCCCAGCCGTCGCAGGAGGTGCTTCAAAAGGTTTCGCGGCCCGGTGAATGGCACGACTACCGGATTCGTGCCGAAGGGTCTCGGGTGCAGCTCTGGGTCAATGGCATCCAGACTGTCGATTACACCGAGCCCGAGCCGGGACTGCCGGCCGACGGCATCATCGCGCTACAAATCCATGGCAACGCTGTGGCTGAGGTCCGCTTCAAAGACCTCACGCTCGAAGAACTGCCCCCATCAGTGGAGGCCGTGGAGTGCCGGCCGCGTGGAGGCCTGCCTCATTTTTTTGCAAAGGCCAAGCAGGGTGGTGAGCTACGGGTGGCCTATCTTGGTGGCAGCATTACGGCCGCCCCGGGCTGGCGGGTGCAGTCATTGGCCTGGCTGAAAGAACGTTTTCCTCAGGTGAGCTTCAGGGAGATCAACGCCGCCATCGGCGGCACTGGCTCAAACCTCGGTGCCTTCCGGGTTGGACAGGATGTGATTGCTGGACGCCCCGACCTCGTCTTCGTTGAGTTTGCTGTCAACGATGGCGGAACGGCACCGGAACAAATCAAGGCGACGATGGAGGGGATTGTTCGTCAGATCCGTCTGGCCGATCCAACCACCGACATCTGCTTTGTCTATACGCTGTCGGACTGGATGGTGCCCGACCTACGGGCGGGGCTGTTTCAGCGGTCAGCCTCAGCGATGGAGGAGGTTGCCGATCACTACGGAATTCCCACGGTCCATTTCGGGGTTGAGGTGGCTCGTCGGTTGGCCGCCGGAACCCTCGTCTTTAAGGGTGAGAAGCCGACACCATTTGACCCGGCTGCCGATCCAATGCTGTTCTCCACTGACGGTGTTCATCCCCTCGTTGAAACTGGCCACAAGCTCTACACAGAGGTCTTGGTTCGATCGCTTGAACACATGCAGCAGGCCGGCAGCAATGACGGGCAAGTTGATCTGCCGGCGGCCTTACGTGCTGACAACTGGGAGCAGGCCAGACTCGTGCCGATCACTGCTGCAATGGTCGATGCTGGCTGGCAGCGGGTTGGGCCAGCGGATGACCCGTTGGCGAAACGATTTGAAAATCGAATGCCGGTGCTCTGGCGGGCCAACGCGGCAGGGGGGACGTTGCGTTTTCGGGTCCGGATTCCCGTCGAGGAGGGTGTGCCGGGACGACAGGTCGCCATCTATGACCTGATTGGGCCCGGCGGTGGGACGGTGGATGTTCGGGTTGACGATCGGCCAGCCAAGCAGGTGGCCCGAATCGACGGCTACTGCACCTATTGGCGGATCGCCACGCTGTCGCTGGGATTGCTGCCAGCTGGCGACCACGAGGTAACCGTTACGCTCACGGCTGAGGCACCAAAGAAACGTGACATTCTTTTTGAGCGAAACCGCAGTGACCTTGAGCAGCATCCCGAGAAGTATTCCCCAAACCAGTGGTACGCCTCTGCGGTCCTGATCTTTGGAGAGGCGCTCGATCCGTGATGTGAGTGGGCGTCTGTCAGCGGTAGCCGGTGCGGTGAGTCACGTCTTTGGGTGTTTTTCATCAGGCTGTTCATGAGGAGGCTCAACGGGTGGGAAAGGATGTCATGAAACAGTTATCGACGAGTCGTCGTAAGTGGCTAGGCACCTGCGGTGTCTGCACCGCGGCAGCGATGGTTGTTCCGCATCTCCCAGCCATTGCAGCCGACGTTGAAGCAATGCCCGATCCATTGGCAGGCCGGCTGAAAAAAACCTTGAAGGTCAGAATGGTCAAAACTTTCTTGGCAGGTCTGACCGATCGGTTCAAGATTGCGAAAGCAGCTGGCTTCGACGGCATTGAAATGCAGTTTCCCGGTGATGATGTCGCTGAAACACAAGCCGCGATTGCGGCCTCTGGTCTGCCAGTGGATGGCAGTGTCTGCGGGCAGCACTGGCAGATCCGGCACACAAGCCCCGATGCTGAAACGCGGAAACAAGCTCTGGCCAATCTCACGCAGGCGATCAGGGACACCCATGCCGTTGGCGGGCACAGCGTGTTGGTAGTGGTTGGCAAGGGGGGCGATGGTCCAGAGGAGGAAATCTGGAAGCGATCGGTTGAGAATATTTCACAGGCGGTTCCCCTCGCGGCGGAACTCGGGGTGCAGATTCTGATTGAAAATGTCTGGAATCAGTTTCTCTATAATCATGATGGTGGAGCTGATCAGTCGGCAGAGAAGTTTGCCGCGTACGTCGATGACTTCAAATCTCCCTGGGTCGGCATGCAGTTTGACATTGGTAACCACTGGAAGTACGGGGCGACCGGTGATTGGATCAGGCTGCTTGGCTCTCGGATTCGCAAGCTTGATGTGAAGGGGTTCTCACGAGCTGAGAATCAATTTACGGCGATTGGTCGGGGCGATATTGATTTTGCCGATGTCCGCAAGGCATTGAGAGAAATCAATTTCCATGGCTGGGTTGCTGCCGAAGTTGCCGGTGGTGGGCAGGCATACCTGCAGGGTGTTGCCAATGAGATGAATGAGGCCTTTGGGCTCTGAAGAGGGTGATGCAGGAAGAAGCAGTCGATAATCCCTTTGCAACGAAAAAGTATGAAACCATTGCGAAAATTCAGCGGTTGGCAGATAGGGAAACACCTGTTTTTCTTGATGCTGTTGCCCCTTGGGGACATAGTAAGGCCCTGCCAGGCCGCCCCTGAGACTGACGCGGCCGCCCGTCCCCCGAATATCCTCTTCATTCTGGCCGACGATCTCGGCTATCGCGAACTTGGCTGCTATGGCCAGAAGCTCATCCGCACGCCGCGGATCGATCGGCTGGCAGCCGAGGGCGTCAGGCTGACTCGGCACTATGCTGGGAATGCTGTCTGCGCTCCGTCACGGTGTGTGTTGCTGACCGGCAAGCACCCCGGCCATGCCTTTGTCCGTGATAATCACTCGACACCCCCCGAGGGCCAGTTGCCCATTCCGGCTGCCGAGCAGACCATTGCTGAACTGCTGCAAGCCGCTGGGTATGCAACTGGTGGATTCGGCAAGTGGGGCCTCGGCGGACCTGGCTCGAGTGGCGAGCCATTGAAGCAGGGGTTCGATCATTTCTTCGGGTACAACTGCCAGGCCCACGCCCACAGCTACTATCCCAGCTATCTTTGGAACGACGACCAGCGGATTCCGCTGACAAATAAGCCACCGGTTCCAGGTCACGCCGGTCTTGCTGAGGGGGCCGATCCAAGTGATCCGGCGAGCTACGCACAGTTCAAGGGAACCGACTACGCCCCGGACAGGATCCACGCCGCAGCGATCGACTTTCTGCGAACCAACCGTGGCCGGCCCTTCTTTCTTTATTATCCTTCGACCATTCCGCATGTGGCCCTCCATGTACCCGATCAAGAACTTGAGCCCTATTTGGCTCTCGGCTGGAAGGATCCACCCTTCACCCGCAGTCGCGGTGGCTATACGCCACACTTCACACCCCGGGCAGCCTACGCGGCAATGATCTCGCGGCTCGATAGCGAAGTGGGGGCACTGCTCGATACCCTGGATGAGTTGAATCTTGCGGACGACACGCTTGTCGTCTTCACCAGTGACAACGGCACAACGCACCTGCGCGATGAGGTCGACTACGACTTCTTTGCCAGTGTTGGAGAACTTCGGGGCCTCAAGGGTTCGCTCTACGAAGGTGGCATTCGGGTGCCCTGCATTGCCCGCTGGCCGGGGCAGATTCCTCCGGGCACGACCAGTG
>CALAZQ010000542.1 GCA_937926325.1 uncultured Planctomycetaceae bacterium
GGCCTTGGCTGACGAGGCCTGCGACGCGGTCGTCTCGGAGGACCACACCCTGATGTTGGCCATTCAGGAAACAGGCAGCAGTCAGTTTCGGCTGGTCGGCGGCATCTTCGACTCCTTCGACTTCGGCCTCGCCCTGCCGCCCGGCAGCCCCCTCCGCGAGCCGCTCAACACCGCCATTTTGCAGCTGCGGGAGGCCGGTCGGCTCGAGGCCATCAAAGACCGCTGGTTCGGCGAACATGAGTAGCACGGCGACTTGAGCGGCTCGTATCGCACCTTTTCCCCTTGGGTCTCACCCCAAGAGCGGCCGGACTGGTGCGGCGGGCTCAACCCCGGTCAGCTTGGTGTCGAGCCCTTGGAAGGGAACCGTGAAGCGGTTGTGGTCGATGCCCAGCAGATGCAGCATGGTGGCGTGCAGATCCCGCACATGCACCACGTCTTCGATCGCGTGATAGCCGAACTCGTCGGTCGCCCCGTGGGTGAGGCCGGCTTTGATGCCGCCGCCGGCCAGCACCATGCTGAAACCTTTGATGTGGTGGTCGCGGCCGATGCCCTTGTCTTTCCCCTGGCCCATCGGGGTGCGGCCGAATTCGCCGCCGATCACCACCAAGGTTTCGTCCAGTAGCCCACGCCGTTCCAGGTCGATCAAGAGTCCCGCGGCCGCCCGGTCGGTGGGCGGGCAGATTTCATCCATGTAGGGCTCGATGCCGCCGTGGTGATCCCAGTCGCTGTGATAGAGATGCACAAATCGCACCCCCCGCTCAACCAGCCGCCGGGCCATCAGGCAGTTGGTGCCGACCGTCGCCTGGCCCGGTTCGGCCCCGTAGAGAGCGAGCGTCTCGGCCGTCTCTCCCGACAGGTCAGCCAGTTGCGGCACGCTGGTCTGCATCCGAAAGGCCAGCTCGTACTGGCGGATACGGGTGGCCACCTCGGGGTCGTTGAGGCCCTGCAGCCGGTGGTGCTCAAGGGCCGCGACCGTCTCGATCAGATCCCGCTGGTGGGCTGCTGAAACGCCGGGGGGGTTGGCGACGTAATGCACCGGTAAGCCGCTGGTGGCAAACTCGACCCCTTGGAATTGCCCCGGCAGAAAGCCCGAATGCCACTGCCGGGCGGCGATCGGCTGCGGGTTGCGGCCCATCTTGCTGGTCATCACCACGAACCCCGGCAGGTCGTCGGCTTCGCTGCCGAGGCCGTAGGTGACCCAGGCCCCCATGCTCGGCCGGCCTGAGAGCGCCGTGCCACAGTTCATGAAGGTATGGGCCGGATCGTGATTGATCTGTTCGGTCACCATGCTGCGGACAATGGCATAGCGATCGGCCAGCCCGCCCAGCCGGGGAAAATAGTCACTCACCTCGGCACCAGACTCGCCGTACCGCCGAAACGGCTTCCGCGGCCCCAGGCAGGTCAGCTTCTTGCCCTGCAGCTGGGCGATGGGCTGGCCGGCGGTGACGCTCTCGGGCATCGGCTCGCCATCGAGCTCAGCCAGCAGCGGCTTGTGGTCGAAGGTCTCAAGGTGGCTCGGGCCGCCGGCCAGGCAGAGAAAGATCACCGCCTTGGCCCGGGGGGCATGGTGCAGTGGATTGATCGCGCCGCTGCTGCGGCCGGCTGTCGGCCCGACTGCTGTCGCAGTTGCCAGGGCATCCCGGGCCAGCAGCCCGGCAAGGGCGGCCCCGCCCAGGTTCAGCCCGCTGCGGGCCAGGAAGGTGCGTCGCTTGATTTGCAATGAAGACGGTGTCATTGAGGTCATGGCTTCGTTTGGTGGGTGGACCATTCAGAACTGTCCGCGATCAGTAGCGGCCGATGGCCTCGCGAAGGTTGAGCACCGCCCGGGCGGTCGCTGTCCAGGCAGCCAGTTCGGCCGGGTTGAGCGTTTCATCCTGCGGGGCGAGGCCGACTGCCAGCAGTTCAGCAGCCGCCTGTGGGTCAGCGCGATATTCCTGCCGCCGCCGGGCCAGCAGTCCGGTGAGTAATGCCCGCTCGCTCTCATCGGGGAACCGTGAGACCGCCTGTCGCCAGAGGGCCGTCAGCCGGGCCTCGTCGTCATCGGCACCGCTGGTGAGCACCCGCTCGGCCAGCTTGCGGGCCGCCTCGACGAAGGTGGGGTCGTTGAGCAGCACCAGCGCCGCCTTCGGCGTGTTGGACCGCATCCGGGTGGCCGTGCACTCCTCCCGGGACGGTGCATCAAAGGCGGCCAGCTGGGGGTGAAGGAACATCCGCTGCCAGTGCACATACAACCCCCGTCGCCACTGCCGCTGGTCATCGTCCTGCTGGTAGGTCCGCTTCGGGAAGTTGAGGTGCCGGTAGTAGCCGGCCGGCTGATAGGGATGCACACTCGGACCACCCAGCTGCTCGACCAGCAGCCCGCTGGCGAGTAGGGCCGCATCGCGGACGCCCTCGGCCGGATACCGCCAGCGGCCTTGCCGGGCCAGCAGCCGGTTGTCGGGGTCCCGGGCCAGCAGGGCGGCCGGGGTGTCAGAGGCCATCCGATAGGCACGGCTGGTGACGATCGTCCGGATCAGCCGCCGCAGGTCCCAGCCGCTGTCAAACAGCTCCAGAGCCAGCCGGTCGAGCAGTTCTGGGTGGTCGGGCGGCTCGCCCTGGCCGCCAAAGTCGTCAGCTGAACGGCAGAGTCCGGCACCAAAAAAGAGGGCCCAAATTCGGTTGGCCATCACCCTCGCCGTGAATTCACCCATGCCGCCGGCGGCCACCGGCCGCACCAGCCAGTGGGCCAGATCGGCCCGGCTGGCCCGGCCTTCGGTTGGCAGGCTGCCAAGGAAGGCGGGAACCGCCGGCTCGACCACCGGTCCGCTCTCGTCCATCCAGTTGCCACGAGGCAGCAGCCGAACCGTGCGGGGCTGCTTGAGCGACCGGGTCACCATCAGCATCCGAGTGAGGCCTTTTCGCTTTTGTTCGAGTGCCGCCAGCTGCTGCCGGGCCTCGATCACTTCCGGGGGCTCGTCGGGCACTGCTGCGGCAGCAGGCTGTGATTCGCTGGCTGCTTGCGGCTTGCCAGCGGCAGCGGTGGCTGCCACTGGCTTGACCGGCGGCGTGGCCGCCGCTGGCTCAGGTGGTGGCGGCAGGCTCCGCCGGAGGGCGTTGATCTGCGAGTCGAGAGCGGCCACCCGCTCGCGGTCGAAGGGGCTGACGACCGCCTGTTCGGGCTCTCTCTTGGTCGGCAGGGTGTTGGTGCCGCCGCCAAAGCCCCCCTTGCCCATGTGCTTCTCGTCGTCGATGTCGGCGAAGAAGGCCCCGAGGGCGTAGAAGTCGCGGGCGGTGTAGGGGTCGTACTTGTGGTCATGGCACTGGGCGCAGCCGACAGTCGCCCCCAGCCAGACGCCCGATACGTTGCGAATCCGGTCGGCCTGATAGATGGCCCGGTACTCCTTGACCTGCAGCCCACCTTCATGACTTGTCTGCAACAGCCGGTTGTAGGCGGCAGCCAGCACCCGGTCATCGGGATGCTCGCCGGACTGCGGCTCAAGCAGATCGCCCGCCAGTTGCAGCAGCGTGAACCGGTCGAACGGCAGGTTCTTCAGAAAGGCTGCAATCACCCAGTCGCGATAGGGCGAGGCGTTGTGGGTCTGGTCGCCGTGATAGCCAACGGTGTCGGCATAGCGAACAAGATCGAGCCACCAGGCGGCCAGGCGTTCCGCATGCCGCGGCGAAGCCAGCAGCCGGTCAACCAGTTGCTCATACCGGTCGGTCGGGTCGGCCGCCAGGTAGGCGTCGACCTCAGCCGGTGTCGGGGGCAGCCCGGTCAGATCAAAGGTGACCCGCCGCAGCAGGGTGACCGGGTCGGCATCGGCTGCCGGCTCAAGCCCCGCCTCCTCCAGGCCCGCGAGGATGAAGCGATCAATCCAGCCACTGGCCCAGCCGCGATCCCGTCCTTCCGGCGTCGGGTGCCGCTCGGGGGGCACGTAGGCCCAGTGCGGCTGGTAGGGGGCCCCGGCGGCAATCCAGCGGACGAGCAGGTCTTTCTGGCCAGCCGAGAGCACATGGTTGCTCTCCGGCGGCGGCATGATCAGGTCGGGGTCGGTCTCCCTGATTCGGGCAACCAGTTCGCTCTCGTCGGGCTTGCCGGGCACGATTGCCCGCAGGCCGCTGTCGAGTTCGGCAATCGCCCCGTCCCGCTGGTCAAGCCGCAGGCCCGCCTGCCGGTCATGCTCGTCCGGTCCGTGGCAGGCGATGCAGTTGTGCGAGAGGATCGGCCGAATGTCGTGGTTGAACGAGATTGACTCACCAGCACCAGCCGGCAGCATCCCCGAGAAACCCAACACGAGGGCGATTCCGGCCAGCCGTCGCCATTGGGCCGGCCGGCACGCAAAGCTGTGCACCATTGGAAAATCCTCTGGACAACACCCGCTTCGCCGCCAGGGCAAGCCTGCTCCTGACGCGGGCTCCAGCAGGGAGCCGATCCACGGTCCGATCAATCCACTATACCCATCGATCGTCCCCAAGACAGCAAAAACACCAGCAAAATCGGCTCTGTCGGGGGGGAGCACAACCGGGGCGACTCGTTGACGCTCCCCCGTCTGGCCCGTAGATTCTCGGTCACTCGATTGGAAATGACTGCTGCGGTGGATGTCCCCGCGCACCTCCAACCCAGACCCGGAAAGGTTTTTTCGCCCGATGGTCAAAACGCTCGCCAAAAAGTCAGCCAAGAAGAAAATTGCTCGGAAAGCAGGGGGAACGGGCAAGCCCGGGAAGATGATCTACTTCTTCGGCCAGTCACAGTGCGACGGTGATGGCACCATGCGGGACCTGCTCGGGGGGAAGGGGGCCAACCTCGCGCAGATGACGAAGATTGGCCTGCCGGTGCCGCCAGGCTTCACGATCACCACCGCGGTCTGCATCGACTATTACAAAAACGGCAAGAAATTCCCGGCCGGGCTCGAGGAAGGCATCGTTTCGTTTCTCAAAAAGATCGAAAAGGAAACCGGAAAAAAGTTCGGTGACCCGGCCAATGCCCTGCTGCTGAGCGTCCGCTCCGGTGCCCGCGACAGCATGCCCGGCATGATGGACACGATCCTCAACCTCGGCCTGAACGACGAGACCGTCGTCGGCCTCGCTGAGGCCACCGGCAACCCACGGTTTGCCTACGACTCCTACCGTCGCTTCATCCAGATGTACGGCGACGTCGTGATGGGCGTACAGAAGAAGCACGAGAACGAGCACGAGCCCTTCGACGAGGTGATGGACGGCCTCAAGCATCAGCTCGGCATCGAGAACGACACCGACCT
>CALAZQ010000543.1 GCA_937926325.1 uncultured Planctomycetaceae bacterium
ACGGTCGCGAGAAACGCCTTGCACCAGCCGTCGAAGCGGGCCACGCAGCGGGTGGCGTTGTCCGCAGCCGCTTCGATCCGAACGGGGTCGAGATCGAGGTCATATGCATGGCGGAAGAGATGGCGAAAGCCCTTGAGCTCACGGACATCTCGCACCGCTTCGGGAGGAAGGAATGCGGGGCGAATGCCCTTCAGGTCGAGCGTCACGCGTTCGATCAGAGTGTCGTGATACCGGCCTGTCTTCTCCAGATGATTTTCGAACGTCTCGCAGAGCCGCTCGAAAGCCTTTTCAAGGATGTTGTAGATTCGGTTGATCTCGAAAGCTGCGGCCGCCCAGCGACTGTCGGCCGATTCGTGGAGCCGTGCGGCCAGAGTCTCAGCCGCACGCTGCATGACGCGGGCGTCCTGCTCCCAGCCGTCTTCAAGGATCTGCAGAGCTATGCGATCCATCGCTCCCCCTCGCGTTCGATGACCGGCCGCAGCCGGGTGCGATCGAGCAAGCAGACATCGACTTCGCGTCCGACGTCGGCCGAGAGCAGGCTCTGCAGGTATTCGAGGGTCATGCCGGCGGGCAGCGACTCGAGGGCGACATCGACATCAGACCACTCGTGAAACCGTCCGGGCTTCACGAGCGATCCATAGACCCACACGGTCGTCCCGGGAACATGGCGGGCGAGGGCGGCGCGGACCGCGGCCCGTGTTTCGTCGGCGAGTGCCGCATCGCGTTTGCGACGTCGATCTCGTTCTTCAGCCAGCAGCCACATATCAAAATCATACGTCCCGGCGGATTCCGCTGCGCGGCCGACGGGAGCGGCTCCGGAAAAAGCGGGGCCGGAATGGTAACCTGACGGGATGAGTTCCGATCCCTTGAATCCCGCCACCAGCCTCCTCGCCCGCGACCGTGTGCGGCGGGCCCAAACCCTCAGCATGAGTCCTGCGGAGCGGCTCGCCGCCATGCAGCGATTGTTGGCCCGGTCGAGAGCGCTCCTGGAGCGGAATCCCGACGGGCTCGCCCATTTTCGGGCACGTAACTTCGCGGCCCGGGCAGTCGGCCGAAAGGTCACGATGGACGCCGATGACTCCTGAGTTTCAGCTGTTCGACGTGCTTACGCGGCATGAGGTGCCATTCGTCGTAATGGGTGGCCATGCCGTCAACTTTCACGGCTTTGTTCGCGCCACCGAAGACACCGACGTGCTGTGGATCCGCTCGCCAGCCGCGGAGGAGAATTTGCTGCGGGCACTCGACGAACTCGCCGCGGAATACATCGGCAACGAGATCGACCCGGCGACGGGCATTGAACGCACGCATCGGGTCACCGCGGGGTTTGTCCGTGCGGAACGACTCATGATGCTCTGTACGAAGGCGGGTTTCCTCGATCTCTTTGACTACGTTCCCGGGTACCCCTCGGTACCGGTGAGCACCGTCTGGGAGACAGCCGTGGCGTGTGACGGCATTCGCTTTGTGTCGCTTGAGTGGCTGCGGAAACTCAAGCAGGCGGCCGGCCGGCCCAAAGATCTGCTCGACCTGGAACAGCTGCCTGAGGTCGGGTAGGTTCCGCCTGAGCGGTGAGGTGATCGGTCTGACAGAAAAGCGATGTTGTGTCTGTAAGAAAAGGCCGCATTCCTCGTTCCGGCGCGGGTTGAGCCGCGTGGTACTGGGAACTCACTCGCGACCATTAATATCCTCGTGATACTTAGAGAGAGAGAATGAACCTCCCGTGAGTGAAAAATCGACCGTGGTGACGGCCGCCTCAACGGGATTCGCCCGCAGCGGTGTCTTCGTCAGGTCGCCGTACTGCTTCGGCACGATCTCCTCGTGCACGTCCATCAGTCCGCCATTCGGATTGGTGTCGTCCGGCTTCTGCCCCACGATCCGCTGCTTCGCAATCGTCACGCGAAACGGTACGGCCTTGACCGGAAGTAAATACCGACCGTCGGCATCGGTGATGGCCAACGCAGTCGGACCATCCCGCCGCTCGGGCACAAACTGTACCATCG
>CALAZQ010000544.1 GCA_937926325.1 uncultured Planctomycetaceae bacterium
CCCCTCCAAGCAACCGTCGAATGAGGCCAATGGCCGTAATGCCGGCCGGAATCACCAGGCCGGCAACCGCCACAACCAGTAATGCAGCCAGCCCCGCCGGCGGCTCAAACCGGGGTCGGCCCAGCAACGTTTCCCCGAACGCATAGATCAGCAGCAGACCGGTCGCCCGACCGGCAATCGACACCAGCCGCAGCCGTGTCGCCAGCGAAAACCCGGACCGGGCCGCCGACCAGGCCAGTAGCGGTAACCACTGCAACGCATGGATGACCGCGCCGTGGGGAAATTTCGGCACCCCAGCCCGGCCGAACTGCTCGGGCTCGAGCCCGGCCTGCATCCGCAGGTCGCCATTGACGCCCACCCAGATGCCGAGCAGGCAGGAGATCACGAGATAGATCAGCCCGGCCCGGGTGGCCAGCAGCAGGTCGGCCGGCATTGCCACCGGCTGCCGGAAAAACCGGACGGTGACCAGCACGATAACGGCCGTCACCCAAAGAATGAGCAGGCCCATCGCGTCGTAGAGCAGTGAGTCAAACTGCGTTGACCGATTGAAGTGGCTGGCTACGCCCCGCCAACACTGCATGTCAATCAGCCCGACCTCCACCACCAACGCAAGAGTGGCCGAGCGGGCCAGCAGGCGGTCGAATCGCCAGCGAGGCAGGTAACTCCAAGCCCAGCCCATCGACAGGCTGGTGAGGCCGCCCGAGATCCCAAACAAAATCGGCTTCCGCCAAGTGACCGGCCCCTCCCAGGGACCACCGGTCACACCCCAGATGACAAGGTGAACCAGACCACTGATGATGAGCAGGCCGCCCCACAGCGTGAGCGGCCAAGCCCGGTCATCCCGCCACCAACCAGCGGCCGCAGGCTGGCTCATCAGGCAAACCTCTCAATCGGCTCACCCTGAACTTGTACCCACGATTTACAACCACCGTAAGACTCGTGCCAGGAAAAGAGCAGGGGGGCCGGCAGGGGCGTGACAGCAACCACCAAAACATCCAGTCGACGCTGCCAGCGGTGGAACCGTTCCGCCACAATCGCATCCGACCAGATGTGCCGCGGCCGGAGTGCCTCCAGGGCGGCCTCATCCGACACCACAAATGCATCAGTCACCCGAGCCCGATGGTGGAAAGCTACCAGGCCCTCTGGTGGACGGTCGGCCTCGATGTTCTCGAGCAGGTCGCGGTCTTTGGGCAGAATGCTTTCCGCTGACTGATGAAGAAACGTCGGCAGCAGCAGAAACTCACTCGCCTCCAGCCGGAACTGACCGCCCGGTTCGACGATGCCGCCCTTCCGCAGGATGACATCTTGACGGCCAGCCGCCAATGCACGACAGATGACCGCCCACTCTTTGAAAGCCCAGCGGTTCCCAGCAGCCGCCGTGTCGGTCATGGCGTCTTCCGGATGTAGATACCTTCGCCTTTCAGCTGAATGATGGGCAGGGCCAGTTTGGGGTTGAAGGACGCGGTCCCCGTGACCACCACCTCTGCCCCCTGCTTGACCCCAAAAAGTTCCCGTGCATCGATCGGCAGTTCCTTGCCATCAGCTCCGACAAACTGCACGGCGACCATCGGAGCCTTCGCCAGCCGCTTTTTGCAGAACGGACAGTCATCGGCGTTGTGACCAGGCTTCTTGGCATGATCATCCGGCAACTGCAGCATCGCGAAGGACGCTTTGCCCTTCACAAACGGATCGATGCCTTTCCCTGCAATCTGCCCTGCGATCACCAACTTCTGTGGTGATTTCGCCAGCTTGGCCTTGGCCGCCGTGGGCGTGAGGGCACCTGCCGGCTCCGCCGGCAGGACCAGGCTCTTCCGAGTCGCATCGACATCGGCCGCCGCGGCCAGAACGGATTGATCGGCCAAGGCGGCCAAGCCGGCGAGCAAAAGTATGCCGTGCGCGAACAGACAGTGGCTTTTCACGGTCGCCCGAATCATCGGTTCCTCCTTGAAGAGATTGTCAGCATGAAGCGGCGGCTCAGTCATCACCTGTCGCCGCGTCCGTCGGGGTCTCGGCGGCTGGTTTTTCGGCTGACGTTGAGTCCGAGGCGGGTTCAGCCTTCGGTTCAGCCTTCGGTTCAGCCTTCGGTTCAGCCTTCGGTTCAGCCTT
>CALAZQ010000545.1 GCA_937926325.1 uncultured Planctomycetaceae bacterium
CGCCTACCTCCCCTGTCGGCGTCACGCTCTTCCCCTATCACCCCGACACCCCATTGTTTCGGGAGAAGTACGCGGACTACCTCACGCTCCATTCGGTCATTGATGATCACGTTGGAAGGTTTGTAGCCGAACTTGAGGAGCAGGGCCTCCTTGACGACACCTTCGTCTTCCAGTTTGGTGACCATGGAGGGGTGCTCCCCGGCAGCAAGGGCTATGCCCGCAACGACGGGCTGCATGTGGCCTTGGTTGTCTATGTTCCAAAGAATTGGCGGCAACTCGTGCCTGCGGAACCGGGAACGCGACTCGATGGCGTCGTCGAGTTTGTTGACCTGTCGGCGACGGTGCTCAATCTCGCGGGTGTTGCCGTGCCTGCGGAGATCGACGGGCGGCCCGTGCTGGGCCCGGGGGTCAGCTGCGACGATCTCGACAGTCGCAACGAAGCATTCGGCTACGCGGATCGGTTTGATGAAAAATATGACTTTGTACGGTTCTTGCGGAAGGGACGCTTTTCATACCACCGCCGCTACCAGCCATTCAATTTCGACGGCCTCCATAATGGCTACCGCTACCGCCAGCCCGCGTATCGGCAATGGCGGGATCTCTTTCATGCCGGCTCGCTCAACGCAGTGCAGCGGGCCTTTTTTGAGCCGGCCTCGCCGGAGGCACTTTTCGACCTTGAGCAAGATCCTCACGAAACCCACAACCTCGCTGATGATCCCGCCTACCACGACACGCTGGTCGATCTCAGGGAAACCCTGCAGCGGCGACTCAGGGCCATGCCCGACCTCGGGTTTATTCCCGAGCCCGTGTTGCTGGCTGAAAGCAAAGGAGACGGCTTTGGCTATGGCCAGCGAAATCGATCCCTCATCAACGAACTGCTTGACATCGCCGATCTGCAACTCGAGCCATTTGAAGTGGCTCGACCGGTTCTCAAGACGAAGCTGACATCGGCAAATGCCCTTGAGCGCTACTGGGCGTTGATCAGTTGCAGCGTGTTCGGCGAGCAGGCGGAGGAATTCTTCTCCCAGGCTCAACGCCTCGCAGCCTCAGACGCAAACCTGCTCGTCCGCTGTCGCGCGGCAGAATTCCTTGCGATTGCAGGTCAGCAAGATCCCCGGCCCGTGCTGACGGATGTCCTCAACGCCTGCACCGACACGGTCGCCGCCAATCTGATCCTCAACACGGTCGTGCTCCTGCGGGACCGAGAGCCTGGCTTCCCCTTCGATTTTTCCACGGTGGAAAATGCAACGTGGGCCACTGCAAAGCCAGGCCGGGCCATGGTCGTCCAGCGACGGATTGAGCAATTCCGCGAGGCCGAATAACGCTGGCCGAGAGCACTGGGATTTCATCCGATCAGGCAATCCGAACCCGTTTCCAATGAGTGCCTGTGAACGCACCAGAACGCAGAAAAACTGGAGAAAACGTCCTCATGAATCTGCTGCGAATGCTCATCGTGCTTTTCGGAAGCGTTGCCGTGGTCCAGGCTGCCGAGCGGGGCGAACTGACCCCAGACTTTCAGCAGCGGTTCATGAAGAAGAACAGCATGAGCCCAGAGGTGTTTGCCAAGTTCCTGCCATACATCCATCCGCCCGTGGAGGCTCCTGTGACTGGGGGAGTTTCCCTCGATGTTCCGGAGGGGCTCGGCAATCAAGAACTGGCCGCCATCGGCATTGTTGACGTGACGGCAGCACCGTTTGCGGCTGATGCAAGTGGCCGGGCCGACTGCACGCAGGTCATCCAAAAGGCCGTCGACTTTGCCCGCGACCACCAGATGATTCTGTACTTTCCTCCAGGAAAATATCTGATCTCCGACACTATCGAATGCCGGCAGATGCTAAGTGCTCGGGGGACCGGCCTCCTGACTGGCGCTCGCAATTATCCCTGTGTCTTGGTTGGTTCCGCGATTCCCGGAAAACGCAGCGTACTGATGCTGGCGGCCAACTCGCCAGGGTTTACTGATCCAGCGCAGCGAAAAATGGCCGTTCACGTGATCAACTGCAATTTCGGATATGCATCACGTGATCTGAAAGATCAGGAAGTAGATCCGCTCACGCCCCAGGCAAACATCAACTACAGCCAGGTGTTTGCCGACATCGACATTGTGATCGGTGAAGGCAACAACGGTGCTGTGGGAATCCGCATGCAGGCCGCCGAGGGATCGACCATTCAGAATGTCACGATCGACGCCACCCATGGGCATACAGGCATGCTCGGTGCTGCCGGCAGCGGTGGCAGCCACCACAACATCACCATCCGAGGCGGGCGAATTGGAATCGACACGCACGGTTTTCCGCCAGAATTCCGCGAAGAAAGCACGGGAACCCAGCCCACGCCAACGCTGTCTTATGTCAGACTCATCGGCCAGACTGAAGCCGCTCTGGTCAATAAGTCCCGTGGTCCGCTCATCGCCGTCGGCTGGGAGATCGTTTCGTCGATCAAAGGGCCGGTAATCCGCATTGAAAAGCCTTATTCGATCAATGCCTACGACTGCGGCTTTGCGTTCATCGACAGTGTAGCCCGATTTGAGGGCCCAGGTGTTGGAGGGACTTTGATTGCCGCGGAAAAGAGCTTTTACCTTAAGAATGTTCATATCCACCAGGCGGGCACGATCGCGACAGGCATCGATGGCGACCCCACGGGCTGGCTCAACGTTGCTGAATTGGCGTATCCCATCCAGCCGGCTGCATTCAAGGGAACCCAGCTTGTCGAACCGATCTATCTCAACGGGAAGCGGAAACTGAAACCATACGTACAGGTGAAACCCGGCGGACCGCCACAGTCGTCACTGCAGTCGCAGCACATATGGGATGAATCATTTCCCTCCTGGCAGAGCCCCCAGGCGGCGAACGTCAAAGCTCCCGCTTACGGTGCGGTTGGTGACAGCCTGGCCGACGACACTGCGGCACTGCAAAAAGCGATTGACGAAAATGAAATCGTTTTTCTGCCGAAAGGCTACTACCGCGTAACCGATACGCTGAGGCTGAAGCCGAACACGAAGCTGGTTGGGGTAGCCCACCACCTCTCCACCATCATGGCCCGGCCGCCGTTCGGAGCACTGGGCTCTGGCGATGGGCCCAAGCCACTTGTGGAAACCGCCGATGCGGCCGACGCCGATACGGCGCTGGCATTCATCGGCATAAGCGTTGCGCCCGAGGCCCCGGAG
>CALAZQ010000546.1 GCA_937926325.1 uncultured Planctomycetaceae bacterium
CGAAGCCAGCAGCCTGTTCCGCTGGCCAGCCCTTGGCAGCGTTGGCAATCTCGGCATCTGATCGTGAAGCCAGCGTTATCCAGGGGCCGAGCAGCTTGTCTGTCGGCTTGGCACCCTGCAAAAGCCGCTTCAGCCGGTCGATCATCAACTGCTCAAGTTCGTAGCCGTCAGCCAGTTTCGGTGGCCGGCCGTCGGGCCTGGGTGCCGGCCGGGCCACCTCCAGAAAATAATCAGCGGCATGGGCCACTGCCTCTCGCACGGCTCGCTCGTGGATGGCGTCTTCGTGATCGGTCAGCTGCTGCTCAAGTTCGGCAAGCTTTTTGGCGAAGGCTTCGGCCTCAGGGCCGGGGGGTGCTGCCCCAATCACCGGCAGTTCCTTTGGGCTCTCGCAGCTCGCAAAGATGCCATGCAAGGCGTAGTAGTCATCGGTGCCGATCGGTTCGTACTTGTGGTCGTGGCAGCGGGCACAGGCAACCGTGAGCCCCAACAGGCCCCGCGTCACCAGATCGATTCGGTCATCAATGATGTCGTGGGTGTTGCCGCGAAAGGTGCGGCCCACGGTCAGGAAGCCGAGGGCAGCGAGATCTTCCAGAGGCACCGGTGGCTCAAGCCGGTCGGCGGCAAGCTGCAGCGTCACGAACTGGTCGTAGGGCAGATCGTCATGCAGGGCCCGCACCACCCAGTCGCGATAGGTCCAGGCATAGGGATATTTAGACGATTGGCCCCCGAAGGCATAGCCGATGGTGTCGGCATAGCGGGCCAGATCGAGCCAGTGGCGAGCCCAGTGCTCGGCATGTTCTGTCGAGGCAAGGAACTGATCGACCAGCTTTTGATATGCCGCTTCACTCGGGTCAGCGGCAAAGGCATCGGCGGCAGCCGCGGTGGGGGGTAGACCGGTGAGGTCGTACGAGAGCCGTCGGATCAGGCTGCGGGCGGCGGCGGGATTGGCGGGCGTAACGCCCTCCTTCGCCATGCGGTCAGCCACGAATCGATCGATCGGATTGGCTGACCAGCTGCTGCGAAGGCTGGCAGGCAGGCGCTCGGGAACTGGTGGCGGCGAGTGAGCCGCAACTGGCTGGAGGGCCCAGTGCGAGTCGCGGGCAGTGGCGATCCGCTCAGCCAGCGCGTCGGCATGGCTCGGCAGCGGGTCGGTTTCTCCGCCGGGGCCGGTCCAGGGCACCCCGATCGAGACCCACTGTTCGAGCGTGGCGATTTCCTCACCCGAGAGTTTTTCATCGGGCGGCATCGCCATCTCGTCGGCATGCTGGATCACCTGCAAGAGCCGGCTCTTGGTGGCATCCCCGGGCACAACAACCGGGCCGGTGTCGCTGCCCCGCAGCA
>CALAZQ010000547.1 GCA_937926325.1 uncultured Planctomycetaceae bacterium
GTCGAGTATGGCAAGTTCGGCCGCGCGACCGTCATCGCGACGCTCTTCGGCGGCATGGATTCCTCGCTCTACAACGACTTCCGTAAGGGCGTCGGGGCACAAATAAATGGAGCCGAGAATACGTTGAAGCACGCGGCTGGTCACTATGGCCCCAGCCACGTCGCTTCCAGTGGCAAAATTCTTGATGTCACCCGGGCCACCGGAGAAATCCCCCTCGGCAGCAGCGGCATCCGAATCCAGTTTGAGACCGACCTGATCATCGAAGGCATTCGCCCCGGCAGAGTGGTACGTGTCCGACCAGAAAGCTGGCCGAAGATGCAGATCCCCAGAGAGGAATACCTGTTCGAGAACAGCCCCGGGGATCGCTTTCCGACCCCCGACATCTTCCCGAAATACTGACCCTGAGAAATCGAACGATGACACAACTCAAATCTACCTGCTGGGTCGCTACGCTCTACCTCGGCATGTCCCTGCTCGCAAGCACCGCCAATGCCGAAGGCGAGCCCTTCCGCCCTGAAGGAGGAAAATTTCCTCCGCTGGAAAAGGCGCTCTCCTATCGAGGCGAACTGGTGTTCGTCGATCATGCCAACCGTCGCGGCAGCATTCGCGTTCAGGGAGAGGGGATGTTTTTCAGAAACGATCCTCACCCTTTTGCCATGCTGCCCTACGGCATGATTCGTTATCACGGCGCACCAGCGGATCTGCGAGACATCCCGCTCGGCACCGTGATGCACGTCCAGGCCTTTTTACCGCCGGACCCAACAATCTCAGCCGTGCCGGTATTGCCGGTGGACAACAAGACGAAAGACGCGAACCACAATCGTGGCGCTGGCATCTTCCCCGCCGAGAACCACGTCCTCCTCCTGGAAGACGAGCCCAGCTACTGCCTTCGCGAGGGCAACGTCTGGAAGCTGAAGGAAGTGGAGATCAAGGACAACGCGGGCATGATCGTCGCCAGTCGCGAGCCGAAGGTCGGCGGCGACGGCAAAGCCAGCGAGGAATCAATGACCTTCGATGCCGCCACCCGCATCTGGCGCGGCCGCGAGTGCCTCGGAGTGGAAGATCTGGTCGACGAGGGCATCTGGCCCGCCAGCGGAAAGCTTGCCCTCAATGGCCAGGCCGTCCTGCTCGGGATTACCTGGAAGCCCACGCCTGGCGGCGTGTTCACTCGGTTCCACATCTCGGATATCTGGCTGGACGACGCCGCGATGCAGCGGGCCGCCCACAACCAGAACGAAACGCACAAGGCCTTCATCCGCAGCCGCTGGATGCCTGCCTGGGTCGATGCCGTCGAGTATGGCAAGTTCGGTCGCGCCACCGTGACGGCGACCTTGTTCGGCGGCATGGACGAATCGCTCTACGCCGATTTCAAGAAGGATTCCTCGGCCATGATGAATGGCGCTGAAAGCACGCTGAAGCACACTGGCGGCAACTATGGCCCTGCGCACATGGCCTCGCGCGGGACGATCCTCGAGGTCACAAAGACGGACGGAGAGACGCCTCTGGGCAGCAGCGGCATCCAGATTCGATTCGAGACCGACCTCATCATTGAAGGCATCCGCCCGGGCAGGGTCGTCCGCGTCTGCCCGGCCAACTGGCCGCAGGTCAACCTCCCCCGCGAAGAATTCATCGGCGATGGCAGCAACCCCGAAGACCGTTTCCCAACCCCGGCCATCTTCCCGAAATACTGACGCTGAGAGATCGCAGGTTCATCGTTCCCCGGCGAGAAGTCAGGAATCTTAAATATCCGAAACGAAGAAACACCATTATGAAACTCACCCTGATCACCATCCTGCTTGGATTCGGCATGTCTGCTGCGAGCTTCGGTGCCGATGCATTTCGTGTTTATGCTCCTTGCAGCAAGACGCAGACCCTTTGGATTGTCAATGCCGTTCCCAAGGTGGACGGTGGCCTGGAATTGAACGTGGCTGAAAAGCGGAACCTCGGCTTTCACGGTCGCGTCATCGCCACGCATCCGAAAAAGCCGCTGCTCTATGTCGCAGGTGGAGGGGAAGAACGGGGCAAGGTGCCAGGGGCGGTGGTGGCTTTGGCGCGAGACGGCGGCTATGCGAGCCACCAGCGCGTCGACCTGAATGATGATGCCGCCTACCTCAGCCTCGACCGCAACGGCGAGTTTCTCTTCACCGTCAGCTACGGAAACGGACGGCTCAATGTCTATCGTCTGGGTGAAGACGGACTGCCGGGGAAAGCCGTCGCGACCGTTGACGAAGGGAAAAAGCAAGCTCACTGCGTTTTGATTTCGCCCGACAACCAGTTCCTCTACATCCCCTATGTGAAGAGCAACCTGGCGCTCTTGCAATACCGTTTCGACGCGTCCACGGGGGCTGTCACTCCGCTCGATCCTCACAATGCGAATCCACCACAAGGGACTGGCCCACGGCACCTTGTCTATCACCCCACGTTGCCGATGGTCTATTTCACCAATGAGCAGGGCATCGGACTTTCCACGTACCAGCGGAGCCCGAACGGGCAACTTGTCCTGCGCCAGGATATCGCGATCCTTCCGGAGGGTATGTTGAAGGATGGGCTCAGCGCGTCCGACCTGGAGATCACGCCGGACGGCAAGTTCATCTTCGCCGGGCTGCGGGGACACAGTCAGGACTTCGACCGAATCGCCCGCTACCGGGTGCGGGAAGACGGTCAGGCCGAACTGCTCGGGTTGACTCCAGCGGACAAGATTCCGTGGGGGCTGACGCTTTCACCTGACGGCAACTATCTCCTCGTTTCCGCCTATACCGGAGCAACGCTCACGGCCTACCGGATCACAACCCAAGGCGACTTGGAAAAGGTGGCAAGTCTGCCGTGGGATGCGCAGATTTCTGACCTTCTGACTCTGCCGACAAATCAGGACCCGACTCTTGACCTTCCCCGAATCAGGTCGCGCACGGATCTGGATGCCGTCATTGCCGCCACGCCCGATGCGGCTTTGAAAAAGCCGCTCGCCGAACATGCCAACGCCATCCTTGCCGGGGCGAGCCGCTCGAACCGCCGCCGGTGTCGCCCGCTCGTGGCCCGCATCTCGCCCGTTGTGCCGGCGAAGGGCTCGGCCGCCGCCGCGGCTGCCTGCATTGCCGCCTCAACATCGTCCAGCGACGCCGGGCAGATTCCTGTCCGTCTGCCACCAGCCACCAGTCACACGAGCGGCCAGACCAGAGCCAGGCCCAGCGTCACCAGCAGGCCGACAGTGCCCTCGACCGTCAGCATCACCGACACGCTCCGCAGGGTCTGGCCTTCGCTCATGCCACTCATCCGCGAAAGAACCCAGAAGCCACTGTCGTTCATCCACATTCCCGGCTTTGAGCCACAGCCGATTGCCACCGCCACATAGACAGGGTGAAACGGCA
>CALAZQ010000548.1 GCA_937926325.1 uncultured Planctomycetaceae bacterium
TCATGCCCCGGCTCAGCCCCTTCATGTCGTGAGCGAGCCCCTTGGTTTCCCGTGACAGCTCTTTCGTTTCTTGAGACAGCCCCTTTACTTCATGAGACAGCTCTTTGGTTTCTTGAGACAGCCCCTTCACTTCTTGAGACAGCTCTTTCGTTTCTTGAGACAGCTCCTTCACTTCATGAGATAGGTCCTTCACTTCATGAGACAGCTCTTTGACTTCCCGCGACAGGTCCTTGGTTTCAAGGGCAAGTGCCGCCAGATTCCGTTGGGTCTCAGTCTGGGCAATGGCCAGTTCATCCAGCCTCCCATCACTCCGCTCTTGTGCCGCGGCCATGCGATCGGTGCGATCGGCCAGCCGGTCGACGATTGCGGTCAACTTGGTGAAGTCCTCGCGGTGGACGAGGTCTTCATGCAGCCGGGCGGTCGCCTCAGCGAGCAACTGCGACTGGGTTTCGTCAAAGGCTTTGCGGAACCACTGGGCCATTTCAGCAACTGTCACCATGAGGGCACTCCTTCGCATAATCGTGCATTATCGGCGGCACCGGGGCGACAAGACGACTACTGAATTCCTGTATACTTTGCGTGCCGGGAGGAGTCAACCCTTGGGAAGAGGGGCAGGAGGGTTCACCGCGAAAGCACGAAGGGGGCGGGCCGGTTGAAGCGGCAGCACCGAGCTTTGCCGCCCGCTTGGGCTGCTGGCCGCCTGCCGCAGGAAGCCGGGAGCGGAAGCGACCGGACGGTGCAGACGTTCGGCATCGCATCAGTCATCAGGGGTCGGCCATCAGGGGCCGGCCGATTCGCGGGTGGACAACCCCGGCCATCTTCCACCGACTGCTAAAACGCGGGCAGCACTTCGCCGCTGAACCGGGGCGCCTTGGCGGCGAGGTTTTTGTGCACCTCGGGGTCGATGTCGTAGCTCATCGACCGCACCGAGCCGTCCCCGAAGGCGGCGTTCCAGGTGCCGCTGTGGGCACTGCCGAAGGCGGACGGCCGCTCAGCATCGGTGCCATCCGGCGTCGGCGGAAACGTCGCCCAGCGAACGTTGCTGGCCGAGTAGCCGGCGTAGAGGATTGAGGCGTCGCCGCTGTCGGTGCCGGTGTCATACTTTTCTGCAGCCACATACTTCTCGCCCAGCAGATAGACGTTTGACATGCCGTCAAAGACCGCTGCCGCCCGCACCTGGCTCATCCGCGAGATGATGCCGTCCTGCAGCTCAGGAACGCCATCGTCAGCCAAATCGACAATTCGTTCACCAGTGGTCTTCGCTCTGATCGAATCGCCCTCGGCCAGATTGGCCGGCGCGACGGCAACCACATCCATCAACTTGTTGCACTGGAAAGGCTGGCCCGGCGTCGGGCAGGGGCCGAGTCGATCGTGTTCGCAACCAGTGTGGCCATTGCGGATAGCGGACAAGGGGAGATTGAGAGGCTGACAGTTATCCGGATTGCCGGGCGGATAGTGGGCGAACTGAAACTTTTTGTTGGTGCCGGCGGCCAGGCCTGGAGGAATTTTTTTCAGCAGGTCATTCAGCGGCACGCCGTCCAAACACGCCCCGACGGTACCGCCGCTGGCGGCATAGTCGCAGCGGGTGGCCCGGCTGATGGTGACACTGACATCGCTATTCGTCGCCGCGGTTTTGAACTCCAACGGTTCGGCGGTTGGCACGGCTGCCGCCGATCGCCGGGAGGGGCAGCCGAACAGCGACACGGGCGTCTGGCAGAGCTGGTCGTAGGCGGCCTGGGCGTCGTTGGCGGCCAGCCGGGTGACGCTGTCCCGCAGGGCGGTCTCTTCGATGTAGGGCAGCACGTTGAAGGTCCAGCCCCCGGGCTGGGCGGCGCTCGTGGCCCGGTCACCTGTTCCCAGCCAGTCGGGGCTCCAGCCGCCGGTCGGCAGGAACCGCAGCTGGGCTTCGTGCTGCAGCATGCCCTTGGCCAGCTGGGCCAGATGGTTTTTGCAGGCGTTCCGCCGCGACGACTCGCGGGCGGCCTGCACCGCCGGCAGGATCAGCCCGGCCAGCACGGCGACGATGCCGATCACCACCAGCAGCTCGAGCATGGTGAACGCAGTGTTGCGAGTCATTCGCACTGGAAAACCCCGTCGCCAGACAATCCGTTTGAATCGTCTGATTGTGGCAGTTTTACGGGGCGATGGCAACCAATCCGTCGTTCCGTGACGCCAGCCGCTTGTGCAGTTCGGGCGAGATGTCGTAGGTCAGCGACCGCACCGAGCCGTCGGCGAAGGCGACATTCCAGATGCCGGCATGGGCCGACCCGAACGCGGTCGGCCGCGACACCCCCGCCTCGTCCGCCGCCGGGGGGACATAGCCCCAGCGGACGCTGCTGGCGGAATAGCCGGCATACATCGGCCGGTCATCCCCGGCATCGGTGCCGGTTTCGTAGGTGTCGGCCGGCACATACTTTTCCCCGACCAGATAGACGTTCGAGAGCCCGTCAGCAACATGGCCGGCAGTAACGCGGCTCATGAAGTGAAGCACCCCAGTCTGTTGGTGAGCGACCACGGCCGCGGACGCCCGCAGGGCATTGGCCCCGGCCAGCTTGTCTTTCAGCGACTGCCGCCGCAGCTCGTCCCCCTCGGCGAAGTTGGCGGGGCAGAAGACATAACTGCCGCCGCCGTCATCGGCCAGCAGCAGGTCATCGACGGCGGTTGGGCAGGTCTGGCAGTCGGGGAACGAAATGGCAGTCGGCGTGCCGTTGCCGGTGCAGTTGGTGGCGTTCAGGGCGACGCTGACGGCGGAACTGAACGTGCCACCGGGCAGCTTCTGAAACATCCGCTGGTCGGCGCAGGCCCCCGACGAGCCGCCATTGGCGGCATAGTCACAACGGGCGGCCTCACTGATGGTGATCGGCCCGGCCGCCTTGCCGAGGTAGCCCGACGTATTGACGTTACCGGTCAACCTCCGCCCCATCCGGCTGGGGCAACTCAGGGCCGTGGGGGAAATTTTCGCCAGCTCGACATAGTCGCCCGTGGCCGGGTTTCCGGCAACGCTGTCGAACGTTGTCTGTTCTTCAAAGAAGGGCAGGCTGGCATAAATCCAGCCCCCGGGCTGGCTGTTGCCCCCGGTCCGCTCAGCCACCCCCAGCCAGGCCCCACCCCAGCCGCCGCTGGGAAACGCCCCGTGCTGCGTCTGATAGGCGATCATCGCCTTGGAGAGCTGGGCGATGTTGTTATTGCAATACGTCCGCCGCGCCGCCCCCCGCGCCGACTGCACCGCCGGCAAAATAATCGCCGTCAACGTCGCAATCAGCGAGATCACAACGAGCAGTTCGAGAATGGTGAAGGCGGTGCGTCTCAATCTCCCCTCCCGCTAACGCCTGGTCGGCTGGTTCGTTGCAAATCAACTGGTGTG
>CALAZQ010000549.1 GCA_937926325.1 uncultured Planctomycetaceae bacterium
GAGCGCAGCCGGGATGGCGAAGCGAAGTTTCCGTCGAGTGAGCGAAGGACAGGATGTCCGAAGCGAACGTCCGGCGAGATGGCATGGGCAACGCCCCGGGGCTTTCTCAGAATAGCTCCTGAAAAATCGAGAAAGTCACCCCAGAGCCCCGCACCAGACCATGCCAGCCCCAGATAAGGCCGTCAGCGTCGGCGGCATCACCATTCCGGCCAGGGCGCTGCAGTGGCAGTTCAGCCGAAGTCAAGGGCCCGGGGGCCAAAACGTCAACAAGACCAACACCAAGGTTGAACTCCGGCTCGATCTGCAGCATGCCGATTTTCTGCCGGCCGGGATCGCCCGACGGTTGCGGCTGATGGCCGGCGGCCGAACCACCTCCGCCGGTGAATTGGTGATCACCAGTCAACGGTTCCGTGAGCAACAGCGGAACATCGCCGACTGTCTGGCAAAACTGTCCGGTCTGCTGGCCGAAGCCCTGGTCCCGCCCAAGATCCGGCGGGCGACCAAGCCGTCCCGGGCCTCGCAGAAGCGGCGTCTTGACGCAAAGCGACGGCGGAGTGAAACCAAACAGCTCCGCCGCCGGGTCGCCGACTGATGGCCCTGCGGCGACGCGAGCGGTCTCCCCCCTTGCTATACTTGACGCACCACTACGACTCCGCCGATTGGCGGCCCGCATCCGGCATCCGGCCCACCAATCGCGTACTCGACGGAAGGACTCGCAATGCCATCGCCACGTGATATCGACAGCGTGCTCAAGAATTGGGACTACACGCCGGGAGAGGTGAACGCCCGCCGGGTCAAGGCACGAAACGGCCGGGAAGTGCTGCAGATGCGAGTCGACATGGGACTGCTGCAAATGGAGACCGACCGGCGGCCTGACGGCAGCCGGCCGCACGGAGCCGAAACCTATTTTGACTACCTCGTCGGCGAGGTGATTCGTGAGGGGGAGGGCTTTGAGCTTTCGCAGGAACAATGTTCCGAGGCCGACCGGGAGTTCATTCAGTTTTATCACCGCCGGCTCTGCTGGCTGTCGCTGCGGGAATACCACCGGGCTGCCAAGGACGCCGATCACAGCCTCGCCTTCATGGACTTTGTCCGCGAACATTCTCCCGACCAGGAGTGGACGCTGTCGCATGAGCAGTACCGCCCCTTTGTGCTGTTTCATCGGGTGCAGGCAGGGGCTCTGGCTGTGCTCGACGACGACGGGCCGGAACTGGCGATCGCCGAAATCAACAAGGGCCTCGAGCAATTTCGGGAGCTCTTCATCCGCTACGACGCCGAAGACCAGTTCGAAACCGATGAACTGGTGCGACGGCTGCAGGAGATGCGGGAGAGCGTCCGCCGCCGCTTCGAGGTGGGACAGACCCTGGACGAGCAGCTGGCCGACGCCGTGCGGTGCGAGAACTATGAACTGGCGGCCGAACTGCGGGACCAGCTGCGGGACAACGACGTTGCCGCCGCCGCTTCAGCCCGCACCCGTAAGGCCCGGGGCGACTCGGGCGCTGACCTCAGCCGAAACTGATCCTGCGGCTTCCCGGAATGTCTTGAAAAAATTTCAGACTGACAGGAACCAGTGACCGCGGCTTCATCGGCAGCCTGGAGAAGCTGGGGAAAGTGATCGGAGCCCCCGAGTTCATTCAGCCGATTTTCCTGGTTCGGCACGGCAGCTGCACAGCACATCTGGTCGAGGCCCCGATGCCAGGGCCACACCACCCGCTGAGAGAATGCCGATGCCAACCATGCCGTTTCCCACTCCGTCCCGCCCGCAGACCGCAGGAAAGCAGTCGCGTCTGCCTGCCCAGGCTCATGCGACCGACTGCTACACCCTACGGGTCAACGACGACGAATGCCTGATTCGCGGCATTCTGGTCGAATCGATCGACTGCCTGTTTTCAAGCACAGACGAAGGTGAGTCCGTCGATCGCGACGACCCGATGAGTGAGCCGCTGCTCGATCAGATTGACGACCAGCGGGTGCAGTTTCACGGCCAGCTGGCCGCTCCGCCGCGGGCCCGGCGGCGGCAGAAGCTGGTGGCGTCGCGGGCGGTTTTCCACGCGGTGGTGCGACGGTAGGATGCGGTCAGTTTGGTCCGCTCCCGCCCCCAGCCCACCATGAACGGTACCGTCCTGCTCGACCCGGCCGCCTGCCGCACCCGCCAGCAACGGCTCTGCCGCTGGCTGGGAACTGCCGGCGTCGATCTGGCCATCTTCGTCGCCCCGGAACAGATCGAGTACTTCACCGGGCACCGCTGGGACTTTCGCTTCTCCCCGGTTGCCGCCCTCCGGGCCGATGGCCAGATGCTGCTGATCTGCCCCGACAAGCCGGTCGAGGCAGAGGCGGTCGATGATCTGCGGATCTACGCAGCGAAGTGGAAGTCAACCCTCCGGCTCGACCAGCGGGAGGCCGCTGCCGCCGTGCTGGCCGACTGGCTCGCCGCCGGCCCGACGCCCCGACGGGTGGGCGTCGAATTCTCCTCCTGTCCACCGCACGTCAGCCGTTGCTGTGCGGACAGCGAACTGGTTGACCTCGAGCCGGAAGTGCTGCGGCTCCGGCGGCGAAAGGATGCTGACGAACTTGCCTTGCTCAAGCGGGCGATCGCGGCGACCGGACGGATGTACGAGCGGGCCCGGGAGATTATCGAGCCCGGCCTCAGCGAGCTGACCATGTTTTCGGAGCTCCAGCGTGTGGCCGTGGAAGCCTGCGGTGAAATGCTCTCCGGCACCGGCAACGACTATGCCTGCGGCGTCCGGGGTGGACCGCCGCGAGATCGCGGCTGCGAACCTGGTGAGCTCTATATCCTCGACCTCGGTCCGGCTTATCGCGGCTATTTCGCCGACAACGCCCGGACGCTGGCGGTCGACGGCCAGCCGACTGACAACCAACTGGCGGCCTGGCAGCATGTCTGCGGGGCACTCACCCTGGTCGAGCAGCGGGCCCGCCCCGGACTCAGCTGTCGCGAACTCTATGCAGAGGTGGAAGCCTGGCTGGCCCAGGCACCGGTCGGCAGCTGGTCCAGTCACCTGGGCCACGGGATCGGCCTCTATGTGCATGAGACGCCACATCTCAACCCCAACTGGGACGACAAGCTTGAAGTCGGCGACGTGATTGCCGTCGAGCCGGCCCTCTACGGCCCGGAACTCCGCTGCGGCATGCGGATTGAGAACGACTATCGCGTCACCGAATCGGGGCTTGAACTGCTCAGCCCCTTCCCGCTGGAACTCAGCGGCGTCTGAGCCGTCCCACAGCCGGCCCGGTTTTCGGTGAGGCGTGGCTGGGGGTACATTGAGGACGCCACCAATCTCACCGGACTTGCCTGTCCATTCTCAAGGAATCCTCATGCAGACCGACGTCAATCCCGGCTCCCGCTGGCACGCCCTCGCAGCCGAGGTGCTGGCTGGCCAGCCAATCACCCGCGATGAGGCGGGGGCGGTGCTGGCTTCTCCTGACCCGGAACTGCTCGACCTGCTGGCAGCCAGCTATCGGGTCCGGCACCACTTTTTTGGCAACACCGTGCAGCTGTTCTTTCTGATGAATGCCAAGAGTGGCCTCTGCCCCGAGGACTGCGGCTACTGTTCACAGTCGAAAGTCTCGGAAGCTGAAATCCCTCGGTACAACCTGCTCTCAGCACCAAAGCTGCTGGAAGCAGCCCGCCTGGCAGCCGAACGGCAGTCGAAGACTTTTTGCATTGTCATCTCGGCCCGGGGGCCGTCAGAGCGTGAGATCGACTTCGTCTGTACGGTCGTCCCACAGATCAAGCAGCAGTACGGCCTCAACGTCTGTGCCTGCCTGGGACTGCTCACCCCGGAACAGGCCAGCCGACTGGCTGCTGCCGGGGTCGACAAGGTCAATCACAACCTCAACACAGGTGAGGCCTACTACGGCGAGGTCTGCAGCACCCACACCTACGCCGACCGGGTCGCCACCCTGGCGGCCTGCCGCTCGGCCGGCCTGCAGCTGTGCAGCGGCGGCATCATGGGAATGGGGGAGACAGCTGACGATCTGGTCGATATGGCGTTTGCCCTGCGGAAACTGCAGGTGGAGTCGATCCCGCTGAACTTCCTCAATGCCATCGACGGCACGCCGCTGGAGCAGACCAACCGACTGACGCCCCGCGACTGCCTGCGGGGTCTGGCGATGATGCGGCTGGTCAATCCCGCTGCCGAAATCAGGATCGCCGGCGGCCGTGAAATTCACCTCGGCAGCCTCCAGCCACTGGGGCTCTACCCGGCCAATTCCATCTTTGTCGGCGACTACCTGACCACCGAGGGCCAGCTGCCTGAGGCTGACTACAAAATGATCGAGGAGTTGGGCTTTACGATCACCCAGGGCTCTGAAGCAGCCGAGCCGCTGCCGGCGTTCGAAGGGAGCGCCGGCTGACACAGGGAGTCGCCGCCGAAAGATATCGGTTAGTCACCGCCCAGGGACATCAGCAGTTCAGCCATTTCACCCGCAGCGTGGGTGAGGTTCTGCCGCCGGGCCTCCTCAATGCCCTCGCGGAGTGCGCGGCGGGCATCCTCTGGCTGGCCGTACTTCACCAGGTGCTGGGCGGCCATCTGATAGGCGGGCACGTAGGGTGGTTCGCCGCGGGCCAGTTCCTGCAGCAGATCGATCGCTGCCTCCCATTCACCCTCAGCCTCCATCTGCAGGGCCAGGCTGTACCGCAAGAAGACATCGTCGGGCTCATCCCGCAGCATCGCTTCCAGCTTCTGACGACGAGTCGAGGCCATTGAAGTCTCCTGCTGGTCGCAATCAGGGATGGGGTCACCGATCAATCGGCGGCGACGGGTGGCATCCCGTGGGCTGCCTCCCAGCGGTCGATGGCATCGGTGTGCCGGAGCGACAGGGCGATGTTGTCGAGCCCCTCCAGCAGGCAGCGCTGCCGGAACGGTTCAACCTCGAAGGAACGGGCAAAGCCGTCGGTATCCTGCAGGCTGCAACCCGCCAGGTCGATCTGCAGCCGGTACTGGCCCGCTTCGCTGGCAGTGGCAGCCGCCGCCCGGTGGAAGAGTTCCGCAACATCCTCTTCATTGAGTCGGATCGGCAGGATGCCGTTGGAGAAACAGTTGGAGTAGAAAATGTCGGCGAAGGTCGGAGCAATCACCGCCCGGAAGCCGTAGTCGGCCAAGGCCCAGGGGGCATGCTCGCGGCTCGAGCCACAGCCAAAGTTCCGCCTCGCCAGCAGGATGGTCGCCCCCGCTGCGGCAGGCTGGTTCAATTCAAAGTCTGCGTTGGGCGACCCGTCAGCCAGAAACCGCCAGTCATAGAAGAGGAACTGCCCGAAGCCCGTTCGCTCAATCCGCTTGAGGAACTGTTTGGGGATGATCTGATCGGTGTCGACATTGGCCCGATCGAGGGCCGCGACGACTCCGTCGTGTGAGGTGAAGGCCTGCATGATGGTTCCTGGTGGGAATCGCCTGAGGTCAGCAGCCGCATGACCGCCAAGGACGAGAGCGATTTACCGGTACTGCCATTCCCGGATGTCGACGAAGTGACCACTCACCGCCGCAGCCGCAGCCATGGCGGGTGAGACGAGGTGGGTGCGGCCCCCCTTCCCCTGCCGGCCCTCAAAGTTCCGGTTGCTGGTGGAGGCACACCGCTGCCCCGGCGAGAGGGTGTCGGGGTTCATGCCGAGGCACATGCTGCAGCCCGCCTCCCGCCACTCAAAGCCGGCGGCGGTGAAGACCTTGTCGAGCCCCTCAGCTTCAGCCTGCCGTTTCACCCGGCCGCTGCCGGGGACCACCATGGCGTGGAGATGCTTCGCAACCTGATACCCCTGAACCACCCGAGCTGCCGCCCGCAGATCCTCAATCCGGCTGTTGGTACATGAGCCGATAAAGACCCGGTCGAGTGGGATATCGACAATCCGGGTGCCCGCCTCCAGCCCCATGTAGGCCAACGCCCGCTCACCGGACGATTGGTCGTTGGGGTCGGCAAAGTCGGTCGGAGCCGGCACGGCGGCATCGACCCCGATCACCTGAGCCGGATTGGTTCCCCAGGTCACCTGCGGCACCACATCGGCTGCCCGGTAGACCTCGACGCGGTCATAGACAGCGCCAGGATCTGAGGGCAACTGCTGCCAACGGGCCACCGCCGCCTCAAAGTCGGCCGGGGCGAAATCACGGCCCCTGAGGTAGTCAAACGTGATGGCATCGGGCGCAATCATGCCGGCCCGGGCGCCCGCCTCGATCGACATGTTGCAGACCGTCATCCGCTGCTCCATGCCGAGGCTGCGGATCGTGTCGCCGGTGTATTCGATCACATAGCCGGTGCCACCTTCCGTTGACAGCTGGCCAATCAGGTAGAGCACGAGATCCTTGGCGGTGACACCCTCAGGCAGACTGCCTTCAACCCGCACCTCCAGTGACTTGGGCTTGGCCTGACGGAGGGTCTGGGTCGCCAGCACATGCTCAACCTCACTGGTGCCGATACCGAAGGCGAGCGCACCGAGGGCACCGTGGGTCGCCGTGTGGCTGTCGCCACAGACGATGGTCATGCCCGGCTGCGTGATGCCCAGTTCCGGTCCGATGACATGGACGATCCCCTGGTCGGCATCGCCAAGATCGAACAGCCGCACACCGAACTGCCGGCAATTCTCCCGCAGGGTGTCGATCTGCTGCTTTGAAATCGCGTCGGCGATCGGCAGCCGCCGATCAGTGGTCGGCACATTGTGGTCGGGAGTGGCAAAGGTCGCCTCGGGGCGACGCACCTTCCGACCAGCCAACCGCAGCCCCTCGAAGGCCTGGGGACTGGTCACCTCGTGAACGAGGTGCCGATCGATATAGAGCAGCGAGTTTTCGCCTTCCGGCGTACAGACGACATGGTCGTCCCAGATTTTGTCGAGGAGCGTGCGAGGGCCGGGCATACGGGAAGTTGTCGGGGGAATGGAATCTACCAGCTATCAATGTAGCTGGCAGTGGTGGCCACCGCCACCGCCCGGAGACGAGGGCTTTTCTCTGGCTTGCTAGCCAGCTTGCCGCAGAATGGTCTGGCTGGCGAGATCGGCGACCCGCTCATGCGACACCTCCTGCCAGGTGCTCGAGGCGTCTCTGACAACCTCCTGCATAAGCACGGTTCCGGGACGAGTGACTCGCTGAAGAAAGAACCAGCAGCGGGTCAGATTCTGTCGGTCCGTGCTGGACGAGACCAGCACGAGATCAAAACCTCCCAGCTGATTACAGAGCCTCGCGAGCGAGGAGTCGGCGTTGCCGGGGACCAGTTGAATCCGGCCCAGCCCGTGCAGCCGCCGATGGGCCTCCTTGAGCGTCACTCCCGCCGGATCCCCCGGAAGCCGAGCCTCGAATCGATCAAGCCCCACATAATGCACCGGTCCCAGACTATTGGCAACGCCAAGGAGTCGTTCCGTTCGTTCAAGTGTGCCCAGGCCGAGTTCAAGGATTTTGGCAGGCCGACGGTCGAGCACCAGCCGGAGCAACGGCCGCTCGACCGCGGGGCTTGAAAACCGCGTCAGCCAGATCCGCCTGAAAAAGCCGACGCCACTCACAGCTGCTGCCCTCTTCCCTGAAAAGATGCCTTCTTCGTTCAGGGAGAAATCGTCGGAGCGGTCTGTCAACCTTGAGTGGCGGCGATTCACACCAGCCTGACCGGCAGAGCCCGCAGACTCTCGCCAGG
>CALAZQ010000550.1 GCA_937926325.1 uncultured Planctomycetaceae bacterium
CCGCTACCGGGCTCTCTGCCGTCGCCCGGAACCGCACCCGATCACCCACCGCAAGGGCTGCCGGTGGGCTGGCATTGGGATCGAACAGTGGGAACCCGGTGCGACCGATCAGCTGCCAGCCGCCCGGCGTGGCGAATGGATAGATTCCGGTCTGGCTGCCGCCGATGCCGACCGAGCCGGCCGGGATGCGGGTGCGTGGACTGGTCAGCCGGGGCGTGGCAAGAGCCGGTGGCAGCCCGGCCAGATAGGGAAACCCGGGCACGAAGCCGATGGCCGTGACCAGATAGTCAGGCTCGGTGTGCAACTGAATCAGCCGTTCGCTGCTGATTCCGTGACGGTGGCAGACGGCCGTGAGGTCGGGGCCGTTGTCGCCGCCGTAGCAGACCGGGATGTCGTGACGGGTTACGCCTGGAGCCGGAGTCTTGATTCCGGTGGCCATCAGCGTGCGGAGGGAACCCAATAGTTCCTCAAGGCTGGTAATCAGCTGCGGGTCATAGACCACCGTGACCCGGTCGGGCGAGGGGACGACATCGGTGACGCCCTGCAGGCTGGCAGCCCGAGCGGTCTCGGCAATCACTCGCAGGCGATCGATCAAGCTGCCCTCAGCAGCCTGCTGATTTGGCCGGAGCACCACGGCGGTATCACCCAAGGGTTCCACCAGCAGGCACCCCTGCAACGCTGCTTCGTGTCCTTCGTGCCTTCGTGGTGAGATCTCCACGGCGGTTGTTAGCTGCCTTCGGGGGCGGCGTCAGTACCCGTGCCATCGGCCGGCGGGTCGTCAAGCATCTTGGCAAAGTTGAACTCGTCGGCACCGAAGCCATGCTTCAGCGAAAAGCCGCCGTCATCGTCCTCTGCCGGGGCGGTCGGTTTTGGGGCCGCCTTGGGCCGGTCGGTCGGCGTGCCCTGGGGGCGGGCCCGCATCTTGGTGGCCACCTGCGTCAGCCATTCATCCGGGGGGAACTGGTACGGCCGGAACTTCTCCAGCGTCCCCGTCTCTTCCTGCACGTAGAGGGCACGCTGCTCACCCAGCCGGCCGGCAGCAGGGGTTTCCACCAGCTGGCTCGAGTCGGTGCCGCTCATCTGGAACAGCACCCGGAGTTCAAACTCCTTCAGCGTGCCCCGCTCGAATGTTCGCTGCAGATTGGTCAGTGAATCGGACCAGATGATGGCATGAATGCCGACCGTGGGGCCGTCCTTCAGGATGGTGACCAAATGCTGGGCCGGACCGGCCTGCTTGTCGCCCGACAGCGAAAAGCCGAAATCGCTGTCGTCACGGCGGACTTCGCGGAACCGGCCGATGTCGCGAATCACGACGAAGACACTCTCGGCATCGAGAATCTGCTCGTCCAGCCGTCGCTGAATCTCTCCAGCAAGCTCAGCGAGGGCATCGGCGATGCCCAGCCGGCCAACCACCTCAATTTCGTGCGGGAGGAAATTCTGCAGCCGGGCGACCATCGTCTCGGGGTGCTCTTCGGCAATTGCCGGCTCGAATATGACAAACCGGGCTGCCCGCCCAAGCGATCCGCCAGGATATGGGTCAGAGCCGGCAGCCAGACTGACAACCGACATGGTCAGGATGCTGCAGGCGAGGTCCTCTCGCTGGCCTACGATCAGCAGATTAGCGCCACCCTGCCGACGGAAGGCCGCAACTGTCGGATCCTTGATGGCGATGGCATCGCCAAGCCAGGCCTGCGGGGCGGCCGGTGGTGCCCCGTGAACCGTGCCCTTCTCAAGCAGTTCGGCGAGCAGCCGGTTGGCGGCCGGTTCGGCCGGCTCATTCCCGTCGAAGACCAGCCGCGGCAGGGCCGGGATGTCGTCCCGGGAGTCGGCCAGCTTTCGCAGCCGGCCGAGGAACCGTTCCCGTCGTTCCTCCCCGAGCCAGACGACCTGGAAAGGATTGTTCCCCTCGACCATGCCGTTGGCATCGTTGTAGATCGCTTCACCGGGCCGGGTGAGGAGCCGGGCGGCGGTGTTGTCTTCACTGAGGATCAGGCTGCTGTCTGACTCGTTGCACTGCAAGGCCACCCGGACGGCCATCTGACCCATGGTGCTGCGGGGCAGGCTGTAGGAGCCGCCGAGGGTCTGCGAACCCAACAGCACATGCATGCCAAAGGCTCGGCCCTGGCGAACGAGCCTGTCGAGCACCAGCGAGCAGTCCTGGGCGAGCTTGTCATCTTCGACAAAGAGTTCCTGAAACTCGTCGATGATCAGCATGACCCGGGGCATCGGCTCGGGATGGCCGCTGGCCCGGTAGCCGGCCAGGTCCTGCACCGAAAGTTCCCGGAACAGATCGCCACGCCGCTTCAGTTCGCGGTCGAGCTGCTGCAGCACCGAGAGGCCGAACTCCCGCTCGCTTTCAATGGCGATCACCCGGGCATGCGGCAGGCGGTAATGATCGTAGAGCTTGAACTCGACGCCTTTTTTGAAGTCGATCAGATAGAACTGCAATTCGTCCGGGCTGTAGATGAGTGCGAGATTTGTGATCAACGCGTGCATCATCGTCGATTTGCCCGAACCGGTCTTACCGGCGATCAGCACATGCTGACTGGTACCCTTGCCAAGCCGCATCGAAAGCGTCTTCTTGGCCCCTGCCGGCCCCAGCGGGACGACAATTTCTTTCGCCGTGTCACCGGTCCACCACTGCTCTTCCGGTGGCGCCACCCTGTCGAATGGCACCTCGACCCGCTTGGCTGCCACCGCCGCTCGGCCCACCCGCTGCACAATCTGGGTAAAGAGCTGGTCACTCGGGGCCTGTTCGGCGGTGAGGGGCCACTTGGCAAATTCAGGATCGACCCAGGTAAAGGTGCCGTCCTTCAAGGTAACGGTGGTGGCATGGGTCTCGAGATCGCCCGGGCTGAAGTTCGAGGGGAGCTGGGCCGTGGTGTCGAAGGAGACGATCGGGTAGACCCCACAGCGGGCGCCGGAAGCGGCAATGCTGGCCAGCCGCCGGGCCGCGGTCTCGGTAAAGTTGGCTGGGAAGTTGGCCACCACGACAAACCGGTAGGGCTCCGGCACTTCTGCCTCAGCATTGTAACTACCGATTGAATCGTATTCGTTCCGCAGATACTTCTGGATCACCAGTTCCATCTGCTCGGTGACGTCGGCCAATCGCTGCTCAATCTGCATCGGTTCGGTCCAAATCCGACTGGTCACCAGCAACTCGTCATGATCGGCCAGGTGCATGAAACCGGCGAATTGCTTGCCGAGGCCGAGTGGATCGATGATGGTGAACCGGCTCTGGCCGGCGGGCAACCCGGCCGCGATTCGCAGCATCAACGCCTGGATCATGTCCGAGGCGATCTCCTTCTGGTCCGGAGTCGTGCGAATCACCAGAGAGGCCTGGTCGGGAAAGGCGGTGAAGGCAGGCTGCCGCCAGGATTCGGGCCCGAAATGGTTGAGTTCGTCGTACTTCGACATCCCACCAGGGATGCCGGCGATGCTGAGATTCAGCTGTCCGAACCGCAAGCCGGGCGGCGTCACGGCGGGGAGGTCGGCGGAGCCGTCCGCGAGTGATTCCCAGCGGCAGAAGGCCGCTTCATCGATCGCATCGACCGCGGCATAGACCGCGCCGGTCTCCTCACGGGCCGCCCGCCAGGCGGCGGTCATTGCCGCCCAGCGTTCAGCCCGCCGCTGTTCGGCTGCCGCCTGCTGTTCATCCCGGCGGCCTTCGATAGTCTGAACGTCTTTGTCACGCTTGCGTTCGTAGCCGCTGATCTTCGCCGGGTAGGTCTCTTCGAGCGCCTTTTGCCCCAACTCTTTCTTGGTACGAATCGCTTGCGTCTTGGCCTGGTACTGCTTTTCCAGTTCCGCCAGGGCGGCGTCGCGGGCGGTGACGGCCTCAGTCTCGGCGGTGGCTGACCGCTGCTGCCGTTCCTCGAGGCTTCCCGTGAACTTCTCGTCGAGTTCTTCAAGCTGCTGGTTGAGCTTTTCGGTCACTGCGTCGAGACAGGCCTGGTGACAAACGCTGAGCCGGCTCCTCGTTGCCGCCAGTGGCGGTATCAAGTCAGCAGCCTCGCGACGGGCCTGGTTGGCCTTTTTCCGTCGCCAGGCGAGCCCGCCACCGATACCAAGCACCAGCGGCACCAAGGCTCCACCGCCGGCAAGCAGCGGAATGGGCAGGCCAACTTGGTCAGCCGGCAGGCCGAAGAAAATGCCGGCCCCCAGGGCGATTGCCAGCATGATCGGAAGCATGAAGATGACGGCGGTCACACCATCGGAAAATGCCCAGCGGCCACTCGGTAGCTGCCGGATCTGCCTGGCATTGTCGGTGACTGTCGCGGTCAGTTCTTGGAAGTGATCGAAGAGTGCCTTGCCGGCGGGGAGAGGGGGGGAGACTGTCGCCGGCACCGGGCCGGTTGTTTCTGCGGCTCTCGGTTTATCAGTCGGCAAGGTGTCGGCCGCGGTGGCAGGTTCGGCCGAACCGGGTTCCTGAGCGGCCGCATCGGCGTCGGTTTTCTCTGCCTCATTGGATGGGTTTTCCGGACCGGTCGGATGATCGGTTGGCGGGCCGGCTTCCGAGAATTCGTCGTCCAAGGCCGCCGTTGGAACGCCCCAGCGTTCGAGCACCCGGCGGGTCTTCTCAACCGTCGCCTCAACCTTTTCCAATGATGCCGCGAGCGACTTCGTGCCGTTCGCGGCCTTTTTCTCGGCATCCTCCCTTTTCTGGTGGTGCTGCTCTCTCAGCGAGATTTCCTCGTACTGCTGATCTTCGGCCCGCTGCTTTTGAGCGGTCTCCCATTCTCGAACGATCTTTGCCTTGAGTTTGCCCCGTTTCTCATCGAGCGTCTGCTGCTCCGCTTCGATTTGGCCGTCCAGCCGGGCAGCGTCTTTTGCGTAGTCTGTCCGGAGGCCGGCCGTCTGCTGCTCGCACTGCTGGCGGACTTTTTTCAGCGACGCAGCCGCATCAGCAGCCAGCTTTTTGGTGGCCGCCTCGAATTCGGCTCGAATTTCGTTCTCTTCCGCCAGCCGCTCCGCCGCCCGACGGCGAAGAATTGCGAGTTGCTCGCGGAGCAGATCCCGGTCATAGAACGAGCGAGCGGCCTGCTCGGCCCGCGGACCGGCATCCTCTTCGGAAACGGTTTCGGCAGTAATTCTCGTGCTGTGCGGACTGGTCATATTGCAGGGTGCGAGCTGGCTGGGAGTGTTTTGAGACAGATTAGAACGAGGGACTAGAACGAGGAATGATCGCTCACGTCGCGGTCCGCCCGGTCAAGCACCTCAGCCAGGCGGCCGATGGCCTCAAGGGTCTGTTTCACATCAGGAGTCAACGGGGCCAGGAACTCCTCATGAAAACCCTTCGCTGCGGAGTCGTCCCAGGTTTCACCGGCCTGTTCCCATTTGATGCCCAACTGCTTCAGCGCTAAGGCGAGTTTGGCCGCACCGCTGGAAAGGTCACAGGCATTCATGTCGCGGAATCCTTTTCAGGGGTTTCTGTTTCATCTACCTGGCGGGTCATGGCGGCACCGGTCGTCGATCCGCCGGCGTCTGCCGCCGCTCGCCGTGGCCCACGAACGCTGCCATATTCGTCGAGTGCCCGCAGCTTTCGCTCGAGTGCGGCGATCGCCCGCGGGCAGTCGACATCGAGCACTTCCCGGAACCGCACCAGGCGGACGCAGGCCTCGCGAAACTGCTGGAGAACGACCGGGGTCCAGCGGCGGACGAGTTCAGCCTTTTCTTCGGCTCGAGCCAACCGTTTCCGCGCCTTCTCGAGCGCCTTCTTTTCCTCAATGCACGAGGGGGTATTGTCGCCAACCTTTTTGTAGGCCTTGCAGTATTCGAGATCTTTGATCGCCTGATTCACCGCTTCAGCGGCGCGGCGAATCTCTGCTTTCCAATAACCGGCCCGGTCGACCGTGATGTAGTCGATGCCTCGCTGCCCCTCAATTTCAATGTCGGCGAGCGCCTGACCCGATTCGTGCGCGTAAGCGATCAACGCCTCCTTGACAAAGGCGAGGGTATCGATCGATTTGACATCTGCCTGTGATGACACCGCGAGCCCTCGTTTCGGAAATTACCGCTGTTGTTGGTATTCCTCCACCCGTTCCGCCTTGCGGATCAGGTAGGGGACGTACTCGCCCGTCGATTCGACAAATCGGGCAAACGTGGTCAGCTGCTGCTCAAAATCCTCTGCAAACTTCTGGTGTTCCTGGTCTCGCCAGGTTGCAGACAACCCCTGCAGCTGCCGTTGAACCGTTTGCATCTGTGCCAGCACCTCAGTACTGAAATGCCGCAGCCGCGAGGCGAAGCGGCGGAGTTCCTGCGGATCGACAATCGCCTGTCCCATTGGTTTCTCCTCGTAACGGCTGGTAGCAGACTGGGCAACCGGACACCACCGGTTGAAAAGTGGGGACACCCGCCACTTCCCTCCCTGCTATCCTAACGGGTGCGGGCAGACTGCGGGAACCTGCAGCCTCCACCCGCCCTCCGCAGATTGGCGTTATCCGTCGGCTTGCAGCCATCCGACGGTGTTTTCTTCCCCCACTCTTCAACAGTGAGCAATCAGCCGATGAGCCAGCCGACCACCGCCCAGCCCCCCGCCCAGCATCGCCCCGCCGCCGCCCGGCCCGGCAGTGACGCCGGTGACGATACCGCAGCGGTCGAGCCAGCAATCGGCTGGCACTGCACCCACACGTTTTATTCATTCGACCGCGGCCGGCTGGCCGGGCTCTCCGCGGCTGACCGTGAAGCGGGTCTGGCCGCCTTCCGGGAAATTCTCGACGGTGAGGTCGATCAGCCGGTGCGGCTCCAGAAATGGATTGTGCCCGGCCACAAGGCCGACTTTGGACTGATGGCACTCGATCCGTCACCGCACAAGGTCGATGGTGTGCACCAGCGATTGTTGTCCAGTCCGCTGGGGCCGGCGATTGTGCCAACCTACTCCTTCGTCGGCCTTACCGAGGTGAGCGAGTATCTGCCCACGGTCGAGCAGTTCGCCGCCAAACTCGTCAAACACGGCGAGGATCCCGAGACCGCGAGCTACAAGGCCAAGGTCCAGGGCTATGCCGCCCGAGAGCCGATGATGCACAAGGCCCGGCTCGAGCCCGACTTTCCGGCCTGGCCCTGTGCCTGCTTCTATCCGATGAACAAGAAACGCAAGGTCGGCGAAAACTGGTTCACCCTGCCGTTTTCGGAGCGGAGCCGGCTGATGGCTGAACATGGCGCCAGCGGGATGAAGTTCGGTGGCAAGGTCAGCCAGCTGATCACGGTCTCGGTCGGACTCGATGACTGGGAGTGGGGGGTGACGCTCTGGGCCCGCCGCCCTGAGTTCCTCAAAGAAATCGTCTACACGATGCGGTTCGATGAGGCGAGCGCTCGCTATGCCGAGTTCGGCCCCTTCTACACCGGGTATGTTGCCACCGCCGAGGAGATCCTGCGGCATTGCCGGCTGCTGGCGTAGGGCGTCAGTCGTTGGGCCGTTGCTGCGGCTGGCCCGTCGCCTTGGTAAAGATCAACTCAACTGGGGTGCCCCGCGGGGGAATCCGTTCGGCGAAGGCTTCAAACAGCAGCGCCTCGTTGGCCTGGGAACTGGCGATCGGCAGATCGAGCATGGCAGTGGGAAAATTCGAGACGCAGACCAGATCACCGCCGTCGGCCTGATAGTACTCAACGCCAGTTGACGGGTCTTTCCAGAACTGGCTGCCGGCGAAAACCCAGTGGCAGTCCAACTGCTTGCCGGTGCGACTGTCCCGCACCCACCGCTGGGCTGGTAGGCAGTGCTCCCCCTCGGTATCTCGCCAGCAGACCTCAACTGCAACGGCATCTCCGGTCGCGGGCCGATATGCACCATCGAACGAGGCTGGGCTGCCGGGCTTGAGCCCGATGGCCAGGAGGGCGGTGTGGACCAGCCGGGCCGATGCGTCAACCACAACGACCGACTCGTGCTCTTTCGTCTTCGGCGGACAGGCGAAGAACTCGATCGGCCCATCGGCAAGGGCGACCCGGCCGCCGACGACCACCCGCTTGCCCGGTGGGTCGATCCAGACGGCGGCGGTCGGAGAGAGCCGTTTGAGGTCTGGGTGGCGGTCGCTGGCGGCGGGATCGGTCGCTCCTGCCGGTGCCGCCTCCCAGGCGACGGGAAGCAGGCAGACGACGAGAAGGGCAGCGCAGGGCGGTCGAAAAAGTGACATGGCGTGTCTCGGGGCAGGCGGCGATGGACGGCGGGGCTGGCTGCTTGAAGATTCGGGGGCTGGTATAGTTTGGGCGATCGCGAGACCGGCGTTCCCTATCGTACGGTGTTCCGGCCGGTGTGAGGTTTGCCCAACGCGGGCCTGGCGGTCTACGGAGTAGGTTCGGAAGGCGAGGAGGCGTCCGATGGCGGGTGTGAAACAGAAAAAGCGGCCGAATCCGGAGGCAGCGGTCAACGGCCGGCTGCCGACAGTGCTCAAGCCCTCAGCCAACGGCACGGCTGCCGCCGCGACATCGGCACCTGGCGGTCAGAAGCAGGCAGCAGTTCCGGCCACCGGGGCTCGAAGCCGGCCCGCGATGAGGCGGCTGACCAGAAACCGACTCACGGACCAGCTTCGTCAGGCCGCTGCCCGCTGTGAGTCGAGGCCACTGGCTCAATTGGTCAGACGACTGGGCGGCGTGTTAACCGGCAAGCCGTGTGACGAGCGGCGGCTGCGACAGAGCCGTGTGCTGCTGGCCGACTGCCTCGATGGGGCGCTCCGGGCTGACAATCAAGTCGATCGCTGGCCTGTCTGCGAAGCGGTCGCCTGGGGAGTTGCCTGGCTGGTTCGGAACAAGCAGGCGGATGCCACCGCCGGCGGCCTGCTTGAACGGCTGGTGCAGCTTGCCGATCGGGCGATCGGCGGAGGATCGGTCGACCGGCGGTTGGCCGCCCCTTTCGCACTGACCCTGGCAGGGCTCTTCGCTGACATCGAGGGCTGCCGTGCAATCGATAGAGTGACGCGGGATGAGCTTGAGCGAGATGTTGCTGCAACAGTCGGAGAGGCGGGCGGCCTGCGGTGCGATGCCAGCGACGACATGCTGTCTGCGGTCTGCGGCTGGCTCCGCTGCTGTGAGGCGATCGCAGCGACCGGGGCGAACCCACTGCCGAAGTCTGCGGTGAAAGCGATCGATCGGGCGGTTGCTGCGGCCGTGCGGCTGCTTGGCCGCGGCGGCCGGCCGGTCATGGCAACGACGTCCGGTGGCCGCAGAAATGTTGAGCCATTGCTGCGGGCAGCGAGCCGGGGCCGCCGCAAGCTGGCCGCGACGGTCGCGGCTCTCACCGCAGGCCGGAACCTGTCAGGCGATGGCCGCTGGAATGAAAAAGGCCTGCTGCCGGGTTCTTTTCATGACCAGCAGGCCGCCGTTGCCCTGCTCCGCAGTGGCTGGACCCGAGATGCCGTCCGAGTGCTCGTCACCTATCAGTCGGACGTGCCCCGGCTCGAGATCGCCGTCGGCAGTCGGCTGGTGGTGGCCGGCCCCTGGGAGCAGACAGTCGAACGAGACGGCAGCCCATTGCCCTTGGTCGGCAGCTGGCGGTCGAGCCGTTGGGAAGCCAACGACGAGGCGGTCTATTTTGAAATGGTGGCCGACCTTGCTGAGGGACTCCGGCTGGAGCGGGCGGTGCTGGTGCTGACGGAAGACAATGTGGTGCTGCTCGGCGATGCTGTCATACTGCCGACCGCCGGCTATGGCGATCAGCCAGCCGAGCTTGCCCACCCGCTCTGTCTGCGATCGACGCTCTCCCTGCCCCCGACAATTGGCATCGAAGCCTGCGACGAGACAACCGAAGTTTTCGGCTGTGACCTCAAGCCGAGGTTTTTGGCCTTGCCAATCGGCCTGCCGGAGTGGCGGCAGCGGACCGATCGGGGCAGCCTGGTGGCAGTCGACCAGCGGCTGACGCTCAACCAGATGAGTCCGGTCAGTCGCCTCTATGCCCCGCTCTGGCTCGATCTCGATGCCCGGCGGCTCCGACGGCTCCGGCGGCAGCCAGAGGAAACCCAGCGAACCTGGCGGCAGCTGACGGTTGCCGACACCCGCGAGCGGCTCACCAGCGATCAGGCGGTGGGCTATCGAATCCAGGCAGGGCTCGACCAGTGGCTTGTCTATCGCTCCCTCGACGAACCGCGGAACCGAACCCTGCTCGGCTGCAACCTGTCATGCGAATTCTTTGCCGGCCGATTCGGAACCGACGGCGAGGCGGTGCGGTCGATGGAGGTGTTCGACGAGCATGACGCCGGCTGAGCACGATACGGCGGGATCGGACGAGCCCTCCCCGGAAACGCAGGCTCGCTGCCGCGCCAACTGGCAGGCGATCAACGACCGGGTGGCAGCCGCCTGCCGTCGAGCGGGCCGCCCGGCCGACGCGGTTCGAGTCATCGGTGTCACAAAATATGTCGGCCTGCCCCTGACGCGGGCCGTGCTGGCAGCCGGCTGCCGCGATCTGGGGGAAAGCCGTCCTCAGGCGCTTTGGGAAAAAGCCACCGCGATCGGCGCAGAACCTACGCCGCCGCGCTGGCATCTGATCGGCCATCTTCAACGCAACAAGGTTGCCAAAACCCTTGCTGTCAGGCCGCTGATCCATACCGTGGACAGCGAGCGGTTGGCCGTGGCCCTCAGTCGGGAGGCAATAGCCGGTGGAAACGAGGCCGAGTTGCTGATCGAGATCAACCTGGCTGGTGATACCGGCCGCAGTGGTGTCGAACCGTCAGCGGCAGCCGAGCTGGTCAGTCAGGTCAATGGCCTTCCGGGTTTGCGACTGCTGGGGCTGATGGGCATGGCCAGTCATCCAGAGGCAGGCCGCGACCCCCGGCAGGAGTTTGCCGGCCTGCGGCGGCTGCGTGATCAGCTTGTCGACCGCTTCCCTGAAGCAGGCGGGCTCTCTGAGCTGTCAATGGGAATGAGTGGCGACTTCGAGGCCGCCATCCTCGAAGGCAGCACCATGGTGCGGATTGGTTCAGCGCTGTTCGAAGGGCTTGAGTGAGCGGTCGGAGCGATCGTAGTACGACGATGCTGGCAATGCCGCCGCTCGGGGGTGCCCCTGCCCACTCGCTTGACGTTCACTCCGGCCATCCAGGCCGTCGTTCACTGCCTGTGCGCTGCGCTTTCGCCCTCCGGGCTTCGCTTGCTTTCAGAGCACGCTCGTGGGCACGGGCACCCCCTCGCTCGTCCCCTGGGTGATGTGGCAGGAAGCCGGGAGCGGGAGCGACCGGACGGCAGTACGTTGGGCACCTCGCGTATTCCGGTTCGCCCCACCAACTGCCACCCGGCGACAGGATGTCGCCAATGAGCACCAGCGGGCGGAGGCCCGCCAAGGAAAGGCCGACAGGATG
>CALAZQ010000551.1 GCA_937926325.1 uncultured Planctomycetaceae bacterium
TGTGTGGTCGATACACCCGGGGCGGCCTTCGATGCCGCCGCCTACGGCCGGCAGTTTGCGATGATTACGGCGGTCGATGCCCTGCCGGTGATTTTTCCGTCGTTCGGCCTGACGTCCGGGACCGATGCCGACTTTATCGCGCGGTACCGGCAGCTGGCAGAGATAGTGCCGCAGTTCATCGGTTTTGAGCTGGGGCAGGCCTTTGTGCCCAGCGGCCGGGTGCTGGGCCTCGAGGCCTACGCCGAGTTGGTGCAGATCCCGAACTGCCTTGGGGCCAAGCACTCGTCGCTGTCGCGGCGGTTGGAGTGGCAGCGACTGGCCCTTCGCGATCGGCTGCGGCCTGAGTTTCACGTGTTCACCGGCAACGACCTCGCCATCGATATGGTCCGGTATGGCAGCGACTGGCTGCTGGGCCTTTCGACCGCGTGGCCTGAGGCCTTTGCCCAGCGGGATTGCTGGTGGGCGGCGGGGGACAGCCGCTTCGATGAACTCGACGATGCCCTGCAGGCCCTGGGCGACTTTGCCTTTCGCGATCCGGTGCCGGCCTACAAACATTCGATGGCCCAGGCACTTCAGTTGCGAGGGCTGCTGGCTTGTGACGAGCCCCATCCCGACAGCCCGCGACGGCCGGCGAGTGACCGGCCGATCATCGCGACCATCCTCGAACGGATTAGCCGCTGCCTTGAGCTGCCGGCAGCATGAGTGCCGCGGGGCGGGCCGCGTCTTTTGCCAGCCGAGTCGGCGGAGGTGCTTGCAGGCACGCAGCGGCCATGTCACAAAACACCTATGGGATGGCTGCAACAAGAGATTCGGCTGGCACCGCGGCGACGCGGCTGTCATCTCATCACCCGTGAGGTGGTCGAGGCGATTCCCGAGCTGGGCGGCTTTCGCATGGGGCTGCTGCATGTCTTCATCAGGCACACGTCAGCGAGTCTTACAATCAACGAAAATGCCGACCCGGATGTGCCGCGAGATCTGGCGATGGCCCTCGATGCGATTGCACCGGAGGATCTACCCTACACCCACACCTGTGAAGGCCCAGACGACATGCCGGCCCACGTCAAGGCGTCGATGATGGGCAGTTCGGTGACGGTGCCAATTCGCGACGGCCGGCTCTGCCTCGGCACCTGGCAGGGCATTTATCTCTGTGAACACCGCGACCGGGGCGGGTCGAGGTCGCTGGTCGTGACCGTTCAGGGTGAGATGTCAGCTGTTTGAACCGAACGGTGCCACCTGGTGCCGGTGTTGGTCACCATAGTGTGCGTTGCACAGCAGCATTGCCGCCACTTTCGGGCAGCGGCTGAATGCAGGCTGCCGTTTCATGCCGGGGGCTGTTGACAAGGGTGCCGACCCGTTGGGCAGTCATCGCCGCAGCCGGGAATGGTTTGAGCAGTTGTGACAGCCGGGGCGTGTCATGTTCGGCCGGGTCGAGCCAGGCGGCCTCGTGGTCAGCAGGCAGAATCACCGGCATGCGGTCGTGGATCGGCTGCATGAGGGTGTTGGCTGGGCACGTCAGCACGGTGCAGGACTCAATCGGCGAGCCAGCCTTCTCCCAGCGTTCCCAGAGGCCGGCAAACCCGAACGGTTGGCCAGAGGCCAGCTGGATGTACCAGGGCTGTTTGTGGCGGCCGTCGGTCTGCCACTCATAAAAACCGTCGGCCACAATCAGGCACCGCCGGGATGCGAATGCGCGGCGAAAGGAGGGTTTGGTGGCGGCGGTCTCGGCGCGGGCGTTGATCAGCCTGTTGCCAATGGCGGGGTCGTCAGCCCAGAACGGCACCAGCCCCCAAGAGAGTGGCACCAACTCTCGCTTGCCGTTCGCCCGCTGACGGATGGCCAGCACCCGCTGGGACGGAGCGATGTTGAACCGCTGCGGAAGCCGGCTGGGCACCGGCACACCAAAGCGGTCGGCGATGGTGGCGGCTGAACAGTGAAGCGTGTAGCGGCCGCACATGCCGAGAGGGTTCCGGGGGGAAGAGCAAGCCAGCCGGCTGCGGTCCTTGGATGATGGCGAGGACCGCTGCGGTTCGCACACTCGGTACGATAGATCGACAAGGAATAGGCTGGCAACCAGCGGTGAGGTCGCGATGGCCACGCAGTTCGCCCGGTCCGTCGATCCCATTGCGCGCCGCCCAACGTTTCGACCTATAACCCGCCATGCCACCTACGGCCCGTCAGCGTCTTCGCCGCATCCGCCGCCGGCTGTTCGTCGGGCTCACCTGGCTGGTCGCCGCCTTGCTGCTCGTCTGGCTGGTGCTCGGGCCGCACCGGCTGATTTACGACCTGCTCGCCTGGGTCTGGTCTGCCCCGGGTGGCTGACTGGATTACCGCGTTCGTGCAACAAGCCACGAACCTGCTCGTTCACTCACCGAACCGGGCCAGGGTCTGGTCCCGCAACTGGCGGTCATCGAAGAGATGCAGGTGAAAGCGTTCGGCCAGCCTCCGGAAGGCGGCGATGCCGCGGACGCTGTTGCCCTTCTCGTCGAGCCGGGGTGAGAAGGTGGCGATGCCGCCGAGGCCGGGAACTACTCCGACGATTCCGCCCCCGACACCACTCTTGGCTGGGATGCCAATGCGGAGGTCCCACTCGCCTGAGAAGTTGTACATGCCGCAGCCGTGCATCACGCTGAGGACGTCGCGAACGGTGCTGGTCGAGAGCATCCGCTCGCCCGTGACCGGGTTGACGCCCTGGTTGGCCAGGGTCGCGCCGAGCATTGCGAGGTCGCGGCAGGTTACCTTGATGCTGCACTGCCTGAAGTAAAGCTCCAGCGACTCCTCCAGCCGGGGGCCGATCATGCCGAAGCTTCGCATCAGGTGAGCAAGCGCCCGGTTGCGTTCGCCGGTGGCCCGCTCAGAGGCGAAGACCTGCTCGTCCACTTGCACCGAATGGCCGCAGCCTCGCTCAAACACGGCCAACAGCCGGGAGAGCCGCTGCTCGGCAGTGTCGCCCCCCAGCAGGTCGGTGGCCGCGATCGCCCCGGCATTGATCATCGGGTTGAAGGGCCGGTTGGTCGCCTCGTCGAGGGCAATGGCGTTGAAGGCTTCTTCGACCGGCTGCACCCCAATCTTGGCCAGCACTCCGTCGCGGCCATGCTCCTCAACGGCCATCCCATAAACAAATGGCTTCGATGCGGACTGGATCGTAAACGGCAGTTCGGCATCCCCCACGGCGAGCAAGCGGCCATCAACGGCTACCACGGCAATGCCAAACGGGTCGGGATCGACCCGGGCCAATTCTGGGATGTAGCTGGCAACCCTGCCGCTGCGTTCGGCCAGCAGGTCGGCATGAATCTCCTCCAGCACGGCAGCCAGTGACGGTTCAGCGGAGGTGTCGGCGGTGGCGTCCATGCAGTCAGGCTCCGGAGGAAAAGTGGCACCCACCTGCTGTCTACTTTACTTCACCAGTTGTTGGGCAAAATCACGGGCCCGCTGCAGGTCTTTGGCGTCCGGGTGGCGGCTGTTCAGGCCGCCGGCAAGCCAGAGCGGCCCCCAGGTATCGAACCCCCGGCAGGCAAACTCATCGAGCACAACAAAACCTTTGCGGGTGAGTGCCGTCCTGAGCGGGTGATGCCAGAACCGGGCGAAGATCGGCAGGCCGGAGGTGCTGAAGATAAAGACAGCCGGTTTGGGGCCGGGCCGATCCGGCAGGTCCCGCACCCACTGCCAGAGTTCAGCATGGACCCTGCTATAGTAGATGCCCGAGCCGATCCCCAGCAGCCTGCAGCCAGCCAGTCGTTCGTACGGGCAGGCCGCTGGTGTGAGACATTGAGCCCCAAGCACCTCGGCCATCGCCTCGGCCACGCGGGCCGTGTTCTGGTGATGCACCGACTTGAACACCAGCAGCCTTGTTGCTGCCGGCTTGGCCGCCGTTGCCATCGCTGCATGTGCCTGTTCGGAGATGTCCTGCATGTATTCAGGCCACGAGTGATAGCCTTCAGGCGGGTCAGTGTGGGCCTGACCGTAGCCATCCGGCGGCGGAAGTTCATCGGGATTCCTGGGCAGGGCAATCATGGTACGGCTCCTTCTCACGATAGCAGCCTCGGCAACCACGGTTTTTGCAATCCTGATTACAATCCGCCGATGGCAAATCCATTTCCCCTGATACCTACGAATTATTCACCATGACCGACCCTCTGTTGCATACCTGGTCGCTCAATCTTGGCTATGCCCAACGACTTGTCGCCGATATCCCGGACGAGCAGATGGCTGTCCAGCCGGCCCCGGGAATGAATCATGCTGCCTGGGTGCTCGGCCACTTGGCCTGCACGGCCGACATGCTCGGCAGCATGCTTGGGCTTGAGCCGGTCTGCCCGGCGGACTGGCCAACGCTCTTTGACTGGAACTCATCGCCTTCCAGCGACAGCAGCCGCTATCCAGCCAAAGCGACACTGTTGAAGGCCCTCGAAGATTCACATACCCAAATTACGGCGGCGTTGCCTGGCGTGCCCACCTCACGCTGGTCAGAAGCCACCCCGCTGGAAGCGGTCCGCGGCTTTCTGCCGACGCTGGGCGATTGCTTCGTGTTTGTGCTGGCGGCCCATGAAAACATGCATCTGGGCCAGCTCTCTGCCTGGCGACGGGTGCAGGGCCTGGGCCGGGTCTGAAGCCTGCCGCTGCGGCGATTGGCACCGAAGCCGTCGCTGTGAGGGAACTGTTGCAGCGAGACGGACGCTGGCAGTATCCTGCACCGGCCGTATTTCAGGTGCTGGCCTGCAGCAACATGGCATGGCCAGCCACGTCACTCTCCCAGAGGCCCGTTTGCATGAAGACGTCGCACTGCTTCGCCCTGGCGTTCATCTCGGCATGCCTTCCATTCGCCACCTTTTTGCACGCACAGGAAAAAACGATGCTGCCCCGTTGCTACTTTGACATCACCGCCGACGGCCAGCCACTCGGACGCATCGTGATGGAACTGCGGTCGGACGTCGTGCCGAAGACGGCCGAGAACTTCCGCGCTCTGTGCACTGGCGAAAAGGGCTATGGCTACAAGGGAAGCTCCTTCCATCGTGTGATCCCGGAGTTCATGTGCCAGGGCGGCGACTTCACCAACCACAACGGCACGGGCGGGAAGTCGATCTACGGGGCAAAGTTTGCCGACGAGAACTTCACGCTCAAGCACACCGGACCGGGGGTGCTCAGCATGGCCAATGCCGGCCCGAACACGAACGGCTCACAGTTTTTTCTCTGCACGGTCAAAACCGCCTGGCTTGACGGCAAGCATGTCGTATTCGGACAGGTTGTGGAGGGAATGGACGTGGTCAAGAAGATCGAGTCCTACGGCTCGGCCTCCGGTCGCACGCGGGCGAAGATCGAAATCGCCGACTGCGGTGAACTCCCTTAGGTTCTGTCTGAAAACTCAGGAGCTGGCTTCGAGCGGCTCATTTGCCCTCTGGCTACG
>CALAZQ010000552.1 GCA_937926325.1 uncultured Planctomycetaceae bacterium
CCCCTGCCATCATCCGGAGACGGACTTGCATCGCTTTTCCTCCCTGAAACCGAAAAGGGAAGCACGCCTATCGCCGAGCCACCCCACAGACAACCGCTGATCAGGGACGGCCCTCCGTGGCCCTTGCCCGTGATCAGAAAGCAGGATGGCCACGCCAACCCGCGTCCCTGTTCGCTTCGGCAGAAACCGGTCGGGCGAATCATCACGACCCGGCACCCGCGTTGCGGCCCCCCCCACGGAAAAACTCCCCCCGGGCCGAATGATCGTCAGCGTTGGATTTCGAAGCCGGACAACCACTACACTTTGCCCTTCTTGCCAGGCAGTAAGCCGGCAACACTTCACTTCCTCATCACAGTTTTCTCCAGCGCCCATGCCCGCCTCGGCCCGCCCCCGCACACCAGCCCGTAAATCCTCGGCGGCTGGCCCCCGCAGCCGCGTCAATCAATCGGCCACTGCCACCGCCACCAAGGCTCCGAAAACCAAGCGGCGGGCCTCAGCTCAGAAGCTCGCTGCCGGCCAGCGGGATATCTCGGTCAGCGAGTTCTTCGCCAAGAACCGCCACCTGCTCGGCTTTGACTCACCCCGCAAGGCCCTGCTGACCAGCGTGAAGGAGGCGGTCGATAACTCCCTCGACGCCTGCGAGGAGGCCGGCATCCTGCCGGAGATCTGGGTGCAGATCGACCAGGCGGGTGAGAGCGGCAAACGCTATGCCGTCAGCGTACAGGACAACGGGCCGGGCATCGTCCGCAAACAGATCCCGCTGATCTTCGGCAAATTGCTCTACGGCTCGAAGTTCCACCGGCTGCGGATGAGCCGGGGCCAGCAGGGCATCGGCATCTCGGCTGCCGGCATGTACGGCGTGCTGACCACCGGCAAGCCGGTGAAGATCATCTCGAAGACTTCCCGCAAGGATCCGGCTCACTACTACGAGTTGCGGATCGATACCAAGACCAACCAGCCCGAGATTTTGAATGGCAAGGGGGCGGGCGTCGACGTGCCGGCCGGCAAGGCGGGCGAAGAGATGATGCGGAAGCGGGGCATCGCCTGGGTGGCCGCCAACGATCTTGAGCAGCCGATCGACCATGGCACCCGCGTGACCATTGAGATGGAGGCCAAGTTCCATCGGGGCCGCGGCAGTGTTGAGGAATACCTCGAGCAGACGGCGATCGCCAATCCGCACGCCCGGATCCACTTCCAGGGCCCCGATGGTAGTGAGCGGCTGCTGGAACGGGCGAACCAGGAACTGCCGCCGGAACCCAAGGAGATCAAGCCGCATCCCTATGGCGTCGAACTCGGCCGACTGGTGACGATGCTGCAGGAGCACCCCAAGCTGACGCTGACGCAGTTCCTGAATCAGTCGTTCTCGCGGGTCTCACCGACCACCGCCCGCAAGCTCTGTGACGTGGCGAAGCTCTCCACCCGCATCTCAACCGGCAAGCTGGGCCGCGGGGAAGCCGATGCCCTCTACGATGCCATTCAGACCACCCGCATCCCCCCACCGGCCACCGACTGCGTCGTGCCGATCGGCGAACAGCGGCTGCTGGCCGGGCTGCATCAGGTGGTCCCGGGGGAGTTCTTCACCGCCGCCACCCGGCCGCCCGGGGTCTACCGGGGCAATCCGTTTGTGATTGAGGCGGCCCTGGCCTACGGCGGGGCGGCAGCGGCCCGCAAGGTGTCGCTTGAGGCGTTGACGGAACTGGCCGGCGAGAGTGACGCCCGCAGCCTGCGGCAGTTTCTGGCGACTACATTTGGCGGCGTCGGCACCGAGGCGGCCGACAAGATTCTGACCGAGGCCAAGCTCGCCCCGCGGCAGTCACCGTCGAAGCTGAAGAAGCCGGCGCTCAAGGCCCTGCACGAGGCGATGAAGCATGTGAACCTCGACGAGGGGCAGAGCATGAACGTGCTGCGGTTTGCCAACCGGGTGCCGCTGCAGTTTCAGCATGCCGCCTGTGCGATCACCCAGACGATCCTGTCGACCAACTGGCGGTCCTACGGGCTGTCGCAGTCCCGCGGCAGTCTGCCGAGTGGGCCGGTGACGGTGATGGTGCACATGGCCAGCGTCTGGGTGCCCTTCACCAGTGAGTCAAAGGAGGCGATCGCCTCGTACCCGGAGATTCAAAAAGAGATCCGCCTCGCCCTCCAGGCCGTCGGCCGCAAGCTGGGCATGTACCTCAGGCGACGGCTGCGGGTCGCCCAGGAGGGCCAGCGGCGGACCATCTTCCTACGGTACCTCGGCGAGGTGGCCACGGCGGTCGCGACCATCAACGGCGGCAACCGCGACAAGATCTACGAAGAACTGCTGCTAATCGCGAAGAAGAAGACCGCCGAGGCTGACGTGAAGCTCGACGAGTCGGGTAAGCCGATCGAAGAGCCGGAAGAGATGGACCT
>CALAZQ010000553.1 GCA_937926325.1 uncultured Planctomycetaceae bacterium
CTGACAAAGGGGGGCGTCGTGAAAAGCCTCATCGAGACGAAGGCGACACCTGAGGAGATCGTCACGGGCCTCTTCATCCGCACGCTCTCTCGGAAGCCGACACCCGAGGAACTCGCCGGCTTCGTCGAGATGGCGGCGGGAACGCCGAAGGCCCCGGCCGTCTATGAAGACATCTTTTGGAGTATGCTCAATTCAACGGAGTTTCTTTTCAATCACTGACGATTCTTTTCTGTTTCAATTTCTTGGAGGAATGACTGATGGGTACGAACTATTGTGGCCAGACCTGCCTGAAAGGCGATCGTTTTTCTTTGTTGTCCGCCGGCCCGCAGGCCAAGCGGCAGCGGGCGTTTACGTTGATTGAACTCCTGGTGGTGATTGCCATCATCGGCGTTCTGGTCGGTCTGCTGCTGCCCGCGGTGCAACAGGCTAGGGAAGCGGCTCGACGGAGCGCCTGTAATAACAAGCTGAAGCAACTCGGCCTGGCCCTGCACAACTATTATGATTCACGCCGCGTCTTCCCGATCGGCCAGGGAATTGATAGCGACCAATGCGGCGGCGGCATTGGGAATCGGCGAGCCGCCCCCTGGACTGTGCTGATTCTCCCCTTCCTGGAACAAACAACGCTCTATGACGATTTCGACATGGAAGAGGATTTCGAGAGCAGCTATTCCGAAAGCCCCAGCGCCACTGTCGGCAATGGTGTCCCTTCGCAACAAGAAGTTGAGGGGTATCATTGCCCTTCATTTTTCGCGCCTGACAGACTGCACACCAACTACTTCGGTGTAATGGGGGGCGGTTCCGGTCAATATGCGTGCCAAAATTCTAGTAAACCAGGGAGAACCTTCTGGACCAATGGTATTCTCTATCAGAACTCCAAGGTTAAGATTCGACACGTAACCGACGGCACCAGTAACTGCTTTATGGTGGGGGAGACCAAATACCAGCTGGGTCCCGGCGGACGGACGGACAGCCATCGATTTGGTTGGGCTTCCACGATTCGAGGAGGCGGGGACAGCCTTACCGGGACTGTCGCCGCGGCAACCGATGTGAAAATTAATGAATATGATGGTGACGGAAACACGGGCGACACCGGGTTCGGCGCAGCCGCCGCATCATCATTCGGCACTGTCGGTGGCAATAATGCCACAAATCACCTGCAGGGCCGTGCCTTCGGCAGCTACCACGTCGGAGGGACTCACTTCTGTATGGCGGACGGCTCCGTGCATTTCCTGAATGAGAACATTGATATTACTACTTACCAGAACCTGGGTATTCGCAATGATGGAAACGTGATTGGTGAATTCTAGAACGGAACCCCGTTGAATATGAGCGCTGTCGCACGATTATTACCTGTGTATTCTGAAGCATCGTCGTGTGGTAATGGTGGCTCGCTTCGCAGGGTTTGAAATTACTTAACAGACGGAGCGTTCAGATCAGGGGCCGGCCTGCACCTCGAACCTATAGATATCACTGAATCGAATAGCCCGACCGCCCATATGGAATCAGACTTACCAGATCGGAGCATGCCATGCGCACTGCAATTTTCAGTCTCTTGTCGATCGTGTTGGCGGGTACCGGCTGCGGGTTTGGCGGACTGCCCCAGTATTCCATCAATGGTGAGGTCACTTATGGCGGAGAGCCCATTCCTTCGGGCGTGATCCGATTTCAGCCCGACAAAGAAGCGGGCAATGACTGGAAAGCGAGAGTGGCCGAAATCCATGACGGGAAATACTCGATCCCCAGTTCAAGTGGCGTGATCGGGGGGGCTTATCTGGTGATCGTGTTCGGTCATGACGGCATTCCCTATGAAGATTCCGAGGGGACAAACAAGATGGGAAAATCCCTCTTTGAAGCCTTCACCAAGCAGGTCGACCTCCCCCGTTCCTCCTCAACACTTGATATTGATGTCCCTCGGAAATAAAAAAAGGCGGGGATCGGGTGCGTCTTGCGTCCCGACGATGCGGCTACGGCCGACCATGAGGCGTGGCGGCGGGAAGAGGCGAAAAGGCGTCGAACCCCGCC
>CALAZQ010000554.1 GCA_937926325.1 uncultured Planctomycetaceae bacterium
TGGCGGCCCGGGGATTATTGCGGTTTCTTTCGGCGTTCAGCGAGGCAACCGCCCGAGTCACGGCGTGACGATATGATGCGGTGTCATACCGATCGCGTGGTCGGCGGCGGCCGTTGCGTTTGGGCTTCCGCTTGCGTTGCGATGGTGTCAGCGGAGACTTTCGGGCAAGCCGCCGTAATTGGCTGCGGCGACGTTCAGCTTCGATGGGCGAGAAGCAGTAAGCGTTGGCATCCCTCAGCAGATACGGCGCGAGAATCTGCTGGGCGCGAGGGCCGATGCCGATGACCTTTTCCTTGCCCCGCCAGCTCGTCTTATGATCCGGCGGCCGCCATTTCCAGACTGTTTCGGTGCGGTCGATATCGACGGGCCGCAGGCCGCAGATTTCACCGGGACGGGCGCCGGTAAGCCGTTGAACCCGGACCATGTCGGCAACGATTTCGGGCAGATGGGGCAGCGTCGCCTCGATCACCTCATCCTCGACCGGCTTGATATCGGGAAGTTCTGGTGCTGGTGTCCTGCCGGCATAGAGGGGTTCGACGGTCTTCAGTGATTCATGGGTTCCCCGGGGTACGAGTTCCTGTGATTCGGCCCAGCGGAAGACACGGCGAATGTGTTTGATGAGGGCGTTGCAGCCGACGCGTGGGCGGCCGCGGGTGGCTTCGGAGTCGCGGATCATGCCGAGTTTGCGGGGCCCGAACTTTGCGACTGGCGTATCGTCGAAGGGTCGCAGTGCCCGGGCTGCCTGCAGTGCGTTGCCGTAGGTGCTTGTCCGCTCTCCGGACGGCTTCCGATAGTAGGTGTCGCAGTACTCCAGGTATCGGAGCACGACTTCGGCAACGGTGAATTCATCGGTGACTTCGCCGCCGGCGGCGTTCGCGTCAGCGGGTGTGGTCGGGCTGACGACTGCGCCTGCTGTGCCGGGGGCAACGCTGACGACGGTGGGCTTGGCTGTTGGCTCGACTTCCCGGATTCGTCTGGTCGCGAGGAATTCGGCGATGAGCCGCTCGTAGGCGAGCTGAGCTTCGGGCGACCCCCATTTGCCGAGCCAGTGGTCTCGCCCGTTGATGGTGACACGGGCTCGATCGCTCGACTTATGGTGCTGCAGAACCGGGATAGAGCCCTTGGGACGGCGCGGCATGGTGACCTCCGAAAATCGGTAATCCGGTCAGTTATCCGGTCAGACCGGATTAATTGACCGTATAACCTTGGATTCCCGGAGGCACCACCGACCATCGGTGGGTATCAAAGTTGCCTAATTATAGGCCCTTTCAATCAGTCGGGGCGACAGGATTTGAACCTGCGACCTCTTGACCCCCAGTCAAGCGCGCTAGCCAGTCTGCGCCACGCCCCGAATCGACCGAGCCACGGGATGCCCCCTCGCATCCGCGACGCTCGGCCGACACACTATCGCAAACTGCCGGCGTTCAGACAACATCGGCCAGCCTTCACCGCCACGCACTCAATTTTCGCCCGACCATGCCGACCTCTGCTGCTACCTTTTCGCACCGGCTCACCGCAGCCATCCAGGCCAAGGGTACACCTGCCTGCATCGGCCTTGACCCCAAGGCCTCTGCCCTGCCGCCGGCCCTGTTGGCCGATGCCAACACCGCAGCCGCCGCCGCGGCCGACCTGCCGCCTGAGGCGCTCGCCCCGATTTTCGCCAGATTCTGCCGGGAGGTGATCGACGTCGTCGCCCCCCTGGTGCCGATCGTGAAGCCACAACTGGCCTATTTTGAAGCCCTCGGCCTCCCCGGCATGGCCGCACTTGCCGAAACCATCAGGTACGCCCACGCCAAGGGCCTGCTCGTGCTGGCCGATGGGAAGCGGGGCGACATCGGTTCGACCGCTGAGGCCTACGCCGCCGGCTGGCTAAACGGCCCCTGGGCCGCCGACGCCCTCACCGTGAACCCTTACCTGGGCCTCGACTCAATCGAGCCCTTCATTAGCCGGGCCAACTCGCAGCAGGCCGGCATTTTTGTGCTTGTCAAAACTTCCAACCCCGGCGGGAAGGACTTTCAGGATCTCCCCACTGACGGCGGCACCGTCTATGACCAGGTTGCCAAAGGGGTTGAAGCAGCGGCTGCCCGCACCGCCGGCTCTGACCGATACGGGAGCGTCGGTGCAGTGGTCGGCGCAACCTGGCCCGAACAACTCGTCAGCCTTAGGGCTGCCATGCCCCACAGCTGGATTCTCATCCCCGGCTTTGGCCATCAGGGTGGCACCGCCACCGATGTCGCGGGCGGCTTCGCTGCCGACGGCCTCGGGGCACTCGTCAACTCAGCCCGGGCCGTGATCTTTGCCCACCAGCGAAAGGAACTGGCCGCCGAGCTTGCGGCCCATCAGTGGCAGACCGCCGTCGAGCGGGCCTGCCTGGAGATGATTGACCAGCTCGCTGCCGACACCCCCGCCGGTCGGCTGCGACCATCGGCCCAATAATCCAGGTGTGACGCCGTACGCCATTATGGCCGGTCGGCCTCGTCTGCAAGTTCCTGCTCAGGTACCGGGCCCAGGGGGGTCTGCGGAATCGGCTCGGGCGGTGCGACCTTCGTCCCCACCACATCAGTATCCCGGGTCGGTGGAAAACTCTCGATCGAGCCGAGGGTTTCCCGCTGCTCGTACAGCGGCGTCTGGCCCGCATAGGCCAGCAGCAGCCAGGCGACGCAAAGCAGGCTGTCGAGATTCGTCCGCTCGTAGCCGTGGGAGCCATCGACGCCGAAGGTTACCAGGGCGGTCCGGATGTCGTTGCCCGCCTCCACCGCTGACGCACTGTCGCAGCGGTAGTAGCGAAAGATGTCGCGCGAGCAGGGAATGCCGTTGGTGGCACAGAGATTCAACAGGTGATGCGTCAGGTGGTAGTCGAAGGGGCCGGTCGAATCGGCCATCGCAATCGTCACGCCAAACTCACTCGACGCCTGGCCCGGAGCCGTGGTGCCATTGTCGATCGTGATCATCTCGGCCACATCGCCATGCAGCACAGCTGAGGCCCCCGACCCCACCTCCTCCGAAATCGTAAATAACAGATGCAGATCGACCGGTAGTTCAAGGCCCGTGTCGCGAATGTACTTTGTCGCCGCCAGCACTGAAGCCACGCCGGCCTTGTTGTCGAGGTGGCGGGCATTGATGAAGCCGTTGGGAAAGGTCTCGACAGCCGCATCAAAGCCGATGAAGTCACCGATGCAGATACCGAGCATCTCCAGCCCCCGCTGGGAACTGACCCGTTCGTCAACCCGCACCTCGACATTCTCCCAGGAGATCGGCTGAGTGTCGACATCGTCATTGTAGGTGTGACCCGAGGCCTTCAGCGGCAAAACCTGCCCGCGAAAGATCCGGCTGTCGGTAAAGATCGAGACCCGCCCCCCCTCGGCGAACCGAGGCGACCAGGTGCCCACCGGCACCATCGCCAGCCGACCGTTCTCCTTCAGCTCCTTGACCATGCCGCCGAGCGTGTCGAGATGCGTGACGACCGCCCGCTCAGGCCCCTGCTGCCGCCCGGGAATCGTGGCCCGGATCGCCCCTCGCCGGGTGAGTTCAAACGCCACACCAAGATCATTCAACAGGCCACAGACCACCCGGACGATCGGATCGGTGTAACCGGCCGGTGAGTGAATGCCCAGCAGGGTCTTGAGCGTGTCCAGCAGGTAGTCGGTGTCGAGAACGGGCTTCATGGTCGAGGCATCCAAAGGGTGGCCGCGGTCCTTTCGACCGCGGCGGCTGACAGGCCCTACCGTAACGTCGCGGCGACGTGGGGGAAGAGCAGGTCTATAAACCGCTCGGCCGTCGGCTGTGGCTCGTGGTTCGCCAGGCCCGGCCGTTCATTGGCCTCGATGATGACATACTCATCGCCGGCCACGTCGGGCACCAGCAGATCGAGGCCGACGACCGGAATTTCCAGTGCCATCGCCGCCCGCACGGCGGCCTGCCGCAGCGTGTCGCTCAGCTCAGACGTCACATCGTGGATTGTCCCCCCCGTATGCAGATTGGCCGTCCGCCGGACCTGCACGACTTCGCCCTCTGGCAGGATCGTCTCAAGGCTGTATCCCGATGCCGCGATGCACCGCTCGGTCTCGGCATCGATCGGAATGCTGCTCTCTCCCCCGGTAACCACACTACGGCGTCGGCTTACCTTCTCGAGGAGATCCCGCAGGCTGTGGCGGCCGGTGCCCCGCACCTCCGCCGGGCGGCGAATCGCAGCCGCCACCACCTCATAGTTGATGACGATGATCCGGAGATCGCTACCGGTACAGAATCGCTCCAGCAGCACCCGTTCGTGCAACCGTTGAGCCGTGACAAATGCCTGCTGCAAGACTTCGGGCGTCTGAATGTCGACGGCCACCCCCTGCCCCTGCTCGCCAACGAGTGGCTTGACCACCACCCGATCATGCTCGGCCAGAAAGGCCTCGGCTTCGGCCACGTCAGTGCAGACCCGCTGTGGCGGAACGGCGAGACCAGCAGCGGCCAGCAACTCACTGGTCAGCTGCTTGTCGGCACAGCGGCAGATGGCGATTGCCGAGGTGAGATCAGACAGCGACTCCCAGCAGACGACCCGGCGATTGGCCTGGGTGAGCCGAAAGTACCCACGGGCCGGGTCGAGCGGCTCAACCCCGATGCCCCGCCGCAACGCCTCGTTAATGATGATCGTCGCATAGGGATTGAATCCTTCCTGGACGCCTTTCTGAATGAACAGCGGCTCATTGATCTGGTTCCGCCGCTTGATCAGGAGCACCGGGGCCCGCTCAAAGCCCAGCCGTTCATACAGCCCGATCGCGGCGTCATTGCCTTGCATCACCGACAGATCGAGCAGGCTGCGGCCACGGGCGGCGAAGGTATTGGCCAGAAAGGTCACCAGGGCCGCCCCGACCGCCGGGAACTGACTGTGGGGATCGACCGCCAGCGCCCAGAGGCTCGTGGAGTTGAACAGGTCCTCAAAGCAACGGGAGTGGTCAACCCCAAGCATGACTCCGAGCACCGTTTCGGCATCGTGTGGCCGCGCCACAAAGTAGGTGAACCGATCGTCGTGACGGGCCTGCCAAACCGCCCGCTCGTCGATCGGCACCATCCCCACCCGGCTGTAAATCCGGTTGATCGCTTCAAGATCGGCCCGATGCTGCAGTTCCGTGATCCGAAACGGCAGTCCGCTCTGATTCTGGTGCTTCCAGCGGGCAAGGTCGAGCCGGTAGGTGGTGGAGGGGTCGAGGAACAGATCCTGCGGCGCTACATTCAGGATCAGCTGCGGGTCGTTGACATAAAAAGCGATGTCCCGCCGGCCCGGCTGCTCGTCCAGCAGCACCGCGGCCACCGCCTCAGGGTTCGGAAAGGTGTGGGCGAAGATCAGCCGTCCCCAGCCGACATCGACCAGGGATGCCCCCGGCGGGACGTCGGGCGTCATCAGCAGCCTCCTCCCGCCGGCAGATGCTCCTGCAGCCAGAGTTCCAGCAGGGCCAGCTGCCAGAGCTTTGAGCCCCGCAGGGGCGTGATGTGGGCTTCAGGGTCAGCCAGCAGCGTGGTGACATAGTCCTGCTGGAAGAGACCGCGGTGGCGGGCGGCGTCGTTGGTGAGGGCGTCGCGGGCCAGATCGAGGAACGGCCCCCGCAGATACTTCAGGGCCGGCACCGGAAAATATCCCTTCGGCCGGTCGATGACCTCCGCCGGAATCACCCGGCGGGCCGCCTCCTTGAGGATGTGCTTGCCACCACCGGCCACCTTCAGCTCAGCCGGCACGGTGGCGGCGAATTCAACCACCTCGTGGTCAAGAAACGGCACCCGGGCTTCGAGGCTTGCCGCCATGGTGTGGTTGTCGACCCGCTTGACCGGGTCATCGATCAGCATTACCTGGGTGTCGATCCGCAGGGCCTTGTCAATCGGCAGCTCAGCCCCCGGCCGGGCGAAGTGCTCGGCCACAAACTGCCCCGCCCAGTCCTGGTCAGCCAGCCCGGCGGCCACCACCTGCTGATACTCGGCAAAGTCGCGGTCAAAAAAGCCCCGGCGGTAGGTGGCCAGAGCATCGGTTGCCTCAAGCATCGGCGGATACCAGTGATAGCCGGCGAAAATCTCGTCGGCCCCCTGCCCGCTCTGGACCACCTTCACAAACTTCGCCACCTCCTGCGAAAGCAGGTAGAAGCCGACGTTGTCGTGGCTGACCATCGGCTCGGACATCTGGCCGATGCATTCCCGCAGGGCCGGCAGGGTTCGGGCGGCATCGATCGACAGCTTGTGATGCTTGGTCTGGTAGCGGTTGGCGATGATGTCGGAATATTGAAACTCGTCGCCCGCCTCCCCGCCGACGGCATCAAAGCCGATCGAAAAGGTCTCGATGCCGCTGGTGCCATGCTCGCCGAGCAGGCCGACCACCAGGCTGGAATCGAGGCCACCCGACAGCAGCACCCCCACCGGCACGTCGGCCACCAGCCGCCGCTTCACCGCCCGCCGCATCACATCGAGCGTCGCTTCAATCCAGTCATCTTCGGTGAAGCCTGCCTGCTCGGGCCGGCTGCCAAAGCTGACGTCCCAGTACCGCTGCTGCTTGATGGTTCCATCGGGCTCGATGGTGGCGACGGTGGCCGGCGGCAGCTTCTTCACCCCGCTTAAAATGGTCCGCGGTGGCGGCACAATCGAGTGAAAGGTCATGTAGAAGTTCAGTGCCACTGGGTCGATCGACGTGTCGACCTCGCCGGCAGCCAGCAGGGCCGGCAGGCTGGAGGCAAACCGCAGCCGCCGCGGCCCCTCACTGTAATAAAGCGGCTTGATCCCCAGCCGGTCGCGGGCCAGCACCACCCGGCCCGAGTCGCGTTCATGGATGGCGAAGGCAAACATGCCGTTGAGCCGCTTGACGCAGTCGGCACCCCAGGCGTGATAGGCCTTGAGGATCACCTCGGTGTCACCGGTGCTGAAAAACTGATAGCCCTTCCCCTCAAGCTCAGCTCGCAGTTCAGGGTAATTGTAAATGGCGCCGTTGTAGGCAATCGACAGGCCGAGGGCGGCATCGACCATCGGCTGCTGGGCCGCCTCGGAGAGGTCGATGATCTTCAGTCGGCGGTGGCCGAAGGCGACTCGGCCGCGGGCGACCAGCCCGGCACCATCGGGCCCCCGCCGCACCATCGTGGCGGCCATGCGATCGACAGCAGCCACATCGGCGGCGTCGGAACCGAAACGAATTTCACCACAGATGCCGCACATATCGGCCTACCCTTCGTGATGGTGCAGCCGGCGTGGGAGATGAAATCCATCGACGGCGGTCGCGATCACAACGCAGGTTGATCGCGGGGCGATGGGATCGCGGGTCGGATTGTCCGTCGGGGCTCGACTGCTTTGCATGCCCTCACGTTCTATGCCCGCCTAAAGGCTTCTCGTTGATTAAGTGTCAGGATTTACTGTCACAATGCAACCATCAGCGTTCTTGACCGCCCGCGGACACTGATGGCGATTCAGCCTGTTCCCAACAGAAGGGTCACAACCGCGGCACCGACGCCGGTAAGGCTCTCCCCCGCCACCAGACCAGCCGCGACCGGTAGGATCAGCCGCCGGGCCGCCGTGCCACCTGACCGCGTGGCCACCTCAGCTGCCACGGCCCCGATGAAGAGCGACAGGCTGTTCCAGGCTGGAATGACAAACGCCAGGCCAATGCTCACCGGACTGGGCAAGACCGCCGCCCATTGCCGCGGCAGATGCTGCTGCAAAACTGCCAGGGCGGCCCCAGCCACGCCGCCCACCAGCGACGCAGCCAGTGCCCCTTGCGGTGCTGCCTCCAGCCCGTCGCGAAACAGTTCGGCCACCGCCATCCAAGTGGCGACCGCCGGGGCTGGCCACTCTGGGGTCAGCAGCATGGCGGCTGGATCGGGCACCAGCACCAGATAGGCGGCACTGCCGGCCAGCGATCCGACGAGCACGCCGAGGCACTGGGCGAGAGCCTGGGCCCGCACGGACGCCCCGACAAGCAGCCCCGTCTTCAGGTCGTGCAGCAAGTCGGAACACTGCCCAGCCGCCCCACCCGTCACATTGGCGGTCATCAGGTTTTCGGTGACGCTGGACGGGTTGATCAGGCCAAAGGTCAGCTGGGTCACCTTGCCCAGCGCACCGATCGGCGGAATACCGGTCTCGCCTGAGACCCGAGCTGCCACCACCGCCAGCACAAAGGTGAGCCCCACCGCCAGCACGCCCATCCAGGGGCTGATGCCGAAAATTGTTGTCTGCGCCACTGTGGTGGCGACGGTCACTGCGACCAGCCCAGCAGCCAGCCACGACCACGGGACACCCGGCCCGACGTCCTGGGTCGGCTGCTCGTCCACTGCGTTAACCGCGTCGCTGGCAGCATGGGGGCGGTGCTGCCCGCCCAGCAGCGATCGCACAAAGCCCGGCAGCGAATAGCCGAACGACACGAGCGCCGCCACCACCATCATGGCCACGCCGGGCCAGAGCAGAAACTCGACCGCCTCGCCGAAGACTGAACCGGTCGCCTCCACTGGCACGGGCAGCCGCCCACTGGCAAACAGCCAAGGGGCAAGCACACCCCAGGCCAGCACTGCGCCCAGCAGCATCGATAGACCAACCCGGAGGCCACAGATGGCCCCAAAGCCGACCATCAACAGCGACGGGTCGAGCAGAAACCCAAGGCTGCGGGTGGTCACCGTGGGCAGCCCCAAACTGCCCAGGCCAACCGCCGGGCCGAGCTGCGGCAGGCTGCCGGTCAGCCGGGCGTACAGATCAACTGTCAGCTTGACGCCCCCGGACAACAGGCCACCCCCCAGCAGCCAGCGAATCCGCGTGGCTGCCTCACTGCCTGCGGCATAGATTTCGCGGACGGTTTCGGCAGTGGCTGTGCCGGCGGGAAAGGGCAACTGCTGCACCTCCAGCATCTGTCGTCGCAGGGCCAGCCCCACCAGCACACCGATCAGACTGACGGAGAGCAGCCAGATGCTCAAGGTCGGCCAGTCGAGAGTGACGCCAGTCAGGATCGTCAGCGCCGGAATCGGCGCCACCAGCCCTGCCGAGATGATCGAGGCGGCACTCGAGGCGGCCGTCTGGTTGATGTTGTTTTCAAGCAGCCCCCAGGGGGGCACCCGGTCGCCAACGCTCCGCCGGGCGAGGCCCCAAAACCCCATGCTGAGCAGGGCGGCGGCGATCGACATGTTGAACGACCAGCCGATTTTCAGCCCCGAATAGACATTGCAGGGCACCAGCACCGCCCCCAGCACCGCCCCGGTGCAGGCCGCCCGAAACGTGAACTGTCGGTTGGCGGACGCAGCTTCATTGCTGGCAGGGTAGGCTTGGTCCATGGGGCATTACCGTAACAGAATCGACTGACGCAGCCGACTGCTGGATGACTCGCCACCGGGACACACCTTTCCCTTCCCGCCATCATGCCGATCAACCGTTGCAGCATTCTGCGGTTCGCCTGTCAGCTGGCGCTCATCCTGGCAGCGGCGGAAGCCACCGCCACCGAGTCACCAAACGCCTCATGGACGTCGGCCTGGTCGTCCGCCTCGATCGAGTCGCGATTGCGGCAGATTGACGATGAACTTGCCACCCTGGCGCACCCCCGGCTGATGACCGGCGTCGGCCCGATCGGTTATCGCTCACGGTCTCATGACACGCCGGATCAGCATGAATGGCTCGAGATCGACCTGGAGGAAGACTTCGCCATCAACGCCGTGATTGTTGTTCCCGCCCTCTATCACACCCCTGACTCGACCCTTTCAGCCGACGGGTTCCCCGAGAACTTCAAGGTGATCGCGGCGGCTGACCAGCCTCAGCATGAAACGGTCCTCGCCAGCTTCACGGCGACCGATGGCCTGCTGCCCCGCAAGGCCCCCCTGCTGATCGAGTGTCCGCCAACGGTCGCCTCGCGGATCCGGCTGGAGGCGACCCGGCTGACACCGCGGGCCTGGGATGGACAGCACTGCCTGCAGCTGGCCGAAATTTTGGTTTTCTGCGGTGCGCAGAATATTGCCCTGAACCGAGCGGTGACCTGCTCATCGAACGACGACAACCCCGAGGGAGCCCGCGATGCACCGTTTCTGGTCGATGGGTTCGTGCCCTATCTGATGGACGCGCAGACAGGGGACCGGAGCACTGCCTTTCTGACCCATCTGCGGTCGGACGAGCCCTGCTCGATCACCATCGACCTCGGGCAGTCGCACCAGCTTGACGGCCTGCGGCTGCATGCCGCCGATGTCACCGACAACGTGCCGCAGAGTCATGCCAACAACTTTGGGATCCCTCGGCACCTGCGTATTGAAGGAGCCGTCACCGCCGACTTTGCCGAGCCAAACCGGCTTGCTGACTATCGCATTGAGTCGTCACTGGCCACGGGGCCGGTCACCACGCTCCGCATCCCGCCAACCAACTGCCGGTTTGTCCGGCTGACCTCGCTGGTGCCCTCCCTGTCGGGAAACTCAGGCAGGCCATTCTTCGGGTTTGCCGAGGTCGAGTGTCTGGTGGAAGGCCGGAACGTGGCTGCGGGTGGGGCGGTCACCACAAGTCTGCCGACCAAGACCCTTTCGCGGGCCGACCGGCTGGCGGCCATCACTGACGGCAACAACTACTATGGCGAAATCCTCCCGATGCGGACCTGGCTTTCCCAGCTGGCCCGGCGGCACGACCTTGAGCGTGAGCAGCCACGGCTTCGTGAGGCGCTCACCAACGCCTACCGCAACCAGTCGCAGCTCATCCAGCGGCTCACCTGGCTGAGTCTGCTGCTGCTCGCGGTGGTGATCGCCGTCATCGCTGTCGAGCGAGCCATCCGGCAGCGGGCCATCTTCCGAACCCGTGAACAGATTGCCGCCGACCTGCACGACGAACTTGGTGCCAATCTGCACGCCCTCGCCCTTTACGGCGATCTTGCCGCCGAACATGTCGCTCGGCCAGAAAAACTGAGCGGCCTGATCGGCCAGATGCGTGACCTGGCGACCCGCAGTGGCAAGGCTGCAAAGGCCTGTGTCAATTTGCTTGAGTCGCAGGGACTATACGAGGGCCTCGTGGCCGATCTGACCCGGACATCGTCACGGCTGTTGGCCGATCTTGAACACACCCTCACGATCGAGGGGAGTGAACACCTCAGCTCGCTTGCGCCGAAGATCCAGATCGGTGTCGCCCTCTTTTACAAAGAATGCCTGGCCAACATCATCCGGCACTCAGGCGCCACGCGGGTCGAAACCGAACTGCTGGCCACGCCCCGTGAACTCGTGCTGGCGGTCTCGGACAACGGCCGTGGCCTCGGCCAACAGCCTGCTGCCAGCCGGGGCGACCATGCTCCCGCATCACTCCTCCGCCGAACTCGCCTGCTGGGTGGCTCCGTGGTGGCGGCCGAGCGTCTCGGTGGCGGCACCCGAGTGACGCTCCGGACCCGCACCTGGCCTCGCTGGCCAACCCTCTCATGATCCGTACCAAAAGGAATGTGTTCACATGACCGTTGATACCGCCCGGACCGCCGCGATCAAACTCATGGTTGTTGAAGACAATCCCGCCTACCGCGACGTGCTCACGCTGGCAGTCAGCGATCAGGAAGACATGGTGTTGACCGGACAGTTCGGCACCACCGAAATCGCCCTGCGAACACTTGCGGCGACGCCGGCCGCCGACCGGCCCGACATCCTGCTGCTCGACCTGCGGCTGCCGGGCATGAACGGCCTCGATGCCATTCCCTTGATTCATGCCGCGTCCCCCCCGACGCGAATCATCGTGCTGTCGCAGTCAGACGCCCCGCAGGACATCGTGCAGGCGATTTCAGCTGGCGTCTCCGGCTATCTGCTCAAAGACTCCAGCCTGCAACAGATCACCGACGGCATCCGGACTGTCGCGGCGGGTGGGGCATCGCTCGATCAAAACGTCGCCCGCTTTATTCTCGACACCATGCGGCAGCCTGCCCCCGCGACGAGCGGACCGCTGACCGACCGTGAGCGGGAGATTCTTGAATTGCTGGCCGAGGGGCTGCTGAAGAAGGAGATCGCCGCTCGACTGGGGATCGGCTATTCCACCGTCGATACCCATGTGTCGCACATCTACGCCAAACTGCAGGTTCCCAACGCCCCTGCAGCGGTCAGTGAGGCCTACCGCCGGGGCATCCTCGGGCGCACCAGCCAGTAGCGGGCATTCCGGTTGGAGAAGCCATGCCCGAAACCTCTTCAGCTGATGATGGCCGCTTCGTGCTGCCACGCCCCCCGCTACCGCAGAGAATTACCCCCCCTCGGGTATTTTTTTCCTTTGGCATCCCGTATCCGCACGATGGCCTCGCGACAGCGGCAGGCCGATAATTAAATGTTGTTGGAATCTGGGCTTTTGTTGGGAACCAAGCTTTTTCGCTCTGCCCGGGTTTTTCTTTGCGTTGTCGGGGTGTCCGGAAACCTTTTCGCATCCGTCTTTTTCAGGAGGTTTTTGTCATGTTGTCACCACCAACACTTCCCAGGCGGACGGCGTTCACCCTCATCGAACTCCTCGTTGTGATCGCCATCATCGGCGTCCTTGTTGGCCTGCTGCTGCCAGCTGTTCAGCAGGCTCGTGAGTCCGCAAGGCGTGGCAGTTGCGTCAACAACCTCAAGCAAATCGGCGTTGGCCTTCACAACTACAACGAAAGCCGTCAAAGCTTTCCGCCGGGTGTGATGTGCGGCGGGGCAGTCGGCACGAACCTCGGCCAGAATGGCGGATGGGCGTGGGGGGCACACATTCTGCCGTACTGCGAAGAGCAAGCATTAGCTGATGACCTGCAAATTGGTCAGTCACGGGTCTGGAACGACAATCAAAGCGAAGGGAGGGTGCGGATTAACTTCTATCTCTGCCCAACCGATGCAGCACCAGCAGTCAATGTGGAACGCGTCCGCTGGGTCGGTGCGGGAACCTCAGCCGCAACCTCGAACTATG
>CALAZQ010000555.1 GCA_937926325.1 uncultured Planctomycetaceae bacterium
CCCCCGTCACCGTTTCCTGGCTGATAACTTTCCGCTCGAAGAAACGATAGAGCGCGGGCTCGCGGGCGGCACTCCAGTGCGGGTTAACCAGCGTTGGACACAATGCCCAGTTGGCTCAGCTGTGGCAGACTCGTGCTGGCGAAGGCCGTGCAGGCCGATTCGACCAGCTGCTGCCGGGCCGCTGGGTCGGTGACGGGCTTGCCTTCCTGCTGCAGCGACCGACCACTGCCAGCCAGCCGGGCATCAACCCGCTGCACGAGGCCATCCGTCCCGCCACTGGTCAGTTCGTGGAGAATGGCCGCATCGAAATCTCCCAGCGTGTGCCCCGTTCCGGTCGCCACACTGGCAAGCGCCACCGGCCGCCCGCCGAGGGCATCATTGGCAAGCACGGCCCGGTTGAACGGTGAAACCACCGCGACACCGTCGGTGGCAGGCGTCGCCGCAACATCGACCGGACCGGCGGTGACGTCGAACAGCCCCATCGCCACGCCGGCATCGACGGCCCGGATGAGGTCGGCCGCGGGATTTCCCTTGAGGGCCTTGTCCTTGAGGATCTCGGAAAGCCGCAGGCTGTGCTTCGAGAGAATCTTGAGCAAGGTCTCATACAGCGGCCCTTGAACCGTCGAAGTCACCACGCCAAGGTTCACCTGGTGCGGGAGCGTCATTCCAGGGCGGGCGGACCGGAAATAGAGGTCATCGACCTGCTTGAGTCGCTCTTCCGGGCTCTGCATGACCCGCGGCTCGGCAGCATAAACATCCCACCGGAAGGCGGTATTCGCACAGAAATCTTTGTGCGACTCGGTCACCAGTCGATTGCTGGTGGTCCGGAACAATTCCTGAAATTCGGGCCGGACACAGAGGTCCCAGAAATTGGTGTGGATCGGCAGGCTGCCGACAAAGGCCAGCCCCGCTGAGCCGAACATGCCAGCGACCTCTGAGAAGTAGAAGCTGGTCCAATGCTCATTGAGATACTCGTGGGCGAGATACCTCAGATCCTGCTTCAACAGCCCGTCAACATAGGCGGCCGCCCGCGGGTTGTCTTCAAAGTACTTCGCTTTCTTATCCCGGATGAAGACAAGATAGTTCAGCGCGTCGCGGATCCGCTGGACGGTATCTCCCTGCCGCAGGGCGGCGTACTGCCGCAGGATGCCACGAATCGGCTGCAAATGAGCCCAGCCGGGCATCGCGTTGTAGCTGACCAGCAGCAGCCCTCCGGGTGCGAGGTGCTCTCTGGCGACTTCGAGAATCTGCTGTCGAACTTCGGGGGCAACCCAGCTGAAGACCCCATGGAGGGCCAGAAATTCAAACCGTCCCAAGTCTTTCGGAAGCGCCGCGAAATCGCTGGCAATTGCCCGGGCGTTGGCGAGCTCACCGGCGGCGATGTCCTTTTCAATCGCTGCAATGTGGCTGGCATTGACATCGATCCCAACAAATTCGCCCTGCGGGTTGGCTGCCGCCAGTGTGGTCAACGAACGGCCCAGCCCGCAGCCCAGTTCGAGATAGCGAAACCGCTCGGCTGTTGCGGGCGGAACGACTCGGTTCAGGGAGGCCGCATACCGCATCGCCACCGGTGACATGTGAGGATAAAAACCGGGGATGTAATCGACGTCGGTGATATAACCGGCAGCGGACGCAGCCATGCCACTTGTGCTCCAGACGAAAAGGTTCGCGGTGAAAAACCCCACCGAGGCGAGTGCTTGAAAATACCCTACTGGTGGGGCGTTGGAAAGTAGTCTCGGTTCCGCAAGGGCCGCCCCCGAAGATTTGCCATTGGCGGATGGCTTTCCGCCGCTTCCGGCCAGTTCATCGGCAATCAGACAAATTCCCCGCCCGCAGCTTTTTCATGTCGTCTCCCCGGCCGCTTCCTGAGCATCTCACTGCCGACCTGATGGCGGGAACCGTGGTCTTTCTGGTCGCGCTGCCGCTCTGCCTCGGTGTGCCACTCGCCGCTCAGGCACCGCTCTTCTCCGGCATCGTCGCCGGCGTCGTGGGCGGCATCATCGTCGGTGGCATCAGCGGTTCACAAACCAGCGTGTCGGGCGGTTCGCCCGCCCTGATCGCCATTGTCTCAGCTCAGACGGCAGCCCTCGGGGGCTTTGAGGCATTTGCCACGGCGGTTGTGCTTGCCGGACTCGTGCAACTGGCCCTCGGCCTGGTGCGGGCCGGCTTCATCTCTTCCTTCTTCCCCACCAGCGTCATCAAGGGCCTGCTGGCAGCCATCGGCATCATCATCATCCTGAAGCAACTGCCCCACCTGATCGGCTACGACATCGACCCCATCGGTGAGATGTCATTCAATCAGCCCGACCGCGAAACCACTTTTTCAGACCTGCCCAAATCATTCCGGTACTTTCTGCCGGGCGCAGCCAGCATTGGGATCGGCTCGCTGCTGCTCGTGATCGCCTGGGACCAGATCAGGACGTTGCGGCGGTCCGGCATTCCCGGCCCGTTGGTGGCGGTGGTGGTGGGAACGACCGCGAATGTCCTGCTCAAGCAAGCAGGCAGTCCCTGGGCGGTGGGGCCGACCCACCTGGTATCGGTGCCACTGCCCGACGGCCCTCGCGGCCTGCTGGGCCTGTTCAGTTTTCCTGATTTCTCGAGTCTCGGTGACTCGCGGGTCTACCTCGCCGCGGTGACAATCGGCGTCATCGCCAGCCTCGAATCACTGCTGGCAATCGAGGCGGTTGACAAGATCGACCCGCGGCAGCAGCGAACGCCGCGTGATCGCGAACTCCTCGCGCAGGGCGTGGGCAACATCGTCTCGGGCCTGCTCGGTGGCCTGCCGATCAGTGCGGCGGTAATCCGGGGGACAGCCAATGTGAATGCCGGCGGCCGCACCAAGCTGGCAGCGGTAACCCATGGTGGGCTCCTGCTGAGTTGTGTGCTCTTACTGCCCCAGTGGCTCAACGAAATCCCCCTGGCAACGCTCGCTGGCATCCTCATCAAGACCGGCTACCGCCTGACCAACCCCAAACGGTACCGCCAGCTCTGGCAAGAGGGGTTCTCGCAATTCGTTCCCTTCGTCGCCACGGTGGCGGCCATCGTGCTGACCGACCTGCTTGTCGGCATCGGCATCGGCCTGGCCTGCAGCGTCGTCTTTATTCTGCACTCGAATTACCGCCGCCCCCTGACCCGCACGCTCGAGCGGCACACCGCCGGCGATGTTGTTCGGCTCGATCTGTCCAATCAGGTAACCTTCTTCAACCGTGCAGCGATTCAGCGGGAACTCTTCGACGTTCAGCCGGGCGGCTCGCTCCTGATCGATGCGACCAACACCGATTTCATCGACCCCGACATCCTCGACCTGCTGGCCGATTTCCAGCGGACGGGGGCCCCGGCCCGGTGGGTCAAGCTCAGCCTGGTCGGCTTTGGTGACCGCTTTCCCGGCGTGCACGATGAAATCAGGTTTGTCGAACATGCCAGCGAGGATGTGCAACGGCTCACCAGCCCCGGCCAGGTGCTGGACCGGCTGCTGGAGGGCAACCTGCGGTTCCGCAGCGGCCAGCCGCTCAAACGCAGCCCGTCTCGGCAACGGGCGGCGACCGCAACCAGCCAACACCCGCTGGCGGTCATTCTCAGCTGTATTGACTCGCGGTCGCCTTCCGAGGCGATCTTCGACTTCGGCCTCGGCGACATCTTCAGCATCCGGGTGGCCGGCAACGTCATCAGCGACGAGGTGGTCGGCAGTGCTGAATATGCCGTTGCGGTTGCCGGCGCGCGGCTGGTGACGGTCGTCGGCCACACCCGCTGCGGGGCAATTGCCGCAGCAGTCGCTGACTCGTGCCAGCCCGACCAGTCGGCGGCACCGGGCTGTGGGCATCTCGGTGAGATCTTCGATCAGGTCAGCCGGGTGGTGACCGAGGCCGATTGCCGGGGCTTGACCGCGATCGGCGGTGAAGCCCGGCAGCAGATCATCGACGCCGTCGCCCGCCGCAATGTCGTGCGGGTGGTCCGCAAGCTTCTCGAAGCGAGTCCCGCCATCCGGCAGCTGGTAGCGGATCGCCGCATCGGCGTCGTCGGCATGATGTACGACGTCGTCAGCGGTAGGGTGGAGCTACTGGCTGAGACCCGGCACGGGGTGTGAGGCCGCCCGCCGGCGGGACCGATCGGTGCCCGGCCGCACATCAAGCTCGAGCGTTGCCAGATCGCCCTGTTCGAAGTGCTCCCAGGCAATCGCCCCGATGGCTGCGTTGTCGGTACAGAGTTCGGGGGGCGGCACCAGTACGGTCACGCCGCGACGATCACCAAGCAGCTCGAGCTCGCGCCGCAGCAGCCTGTTGGCGGCCACCCCCCCGCCCACCGCCACCACGCGGCAGCCGCTTCGGCTGATCGCCAGATCGACCTTGGCGATGAGGGCGTCGACCGCCGCCTGCTGAAACGAGGCCGCCAGGTCGGCCCGCTGCTGTCGACTCAGCTGCCGCTCGTCCGCGCCGGGTGGCCGCACCTGATAACGGATGGCGGTCTTCAGCCCGCTGAAACTGAGATCGAGCCGGCCACGATCGTGCGCCAGGGGCCGCGGGAACCGAAATGCCCGTGGGTCGCCCGTCGTGGCCAGGCGTTCGATCTCGGGCCCGCCGGGATAGCCCAGCCCCAACAGACTGGCCGCCTTGTCAAAGGCTTCGCCAATCGCATCGTCGATGGTGCCACCAAGCCGCTCGAGGCCGAGCGGACCGGTTAGCCGAAACAGCGATGTATGCCCACCGCTGGCAACCAGTCCGACGGCCGGAAATTCAAGTCGGTCACCAAAGGCGATCCGGCAGGCGTAGAGATGGGCGGCCACATGGTCATAGCCGATCAGCGGCAGGCGGAGCACGGCTGCGATTGCCTTGGCAGCGGAGAGCCCGATCAGCAGTGAACCGACCAGCCCTGGCCGCACCGCGACGGCAACCGCTTCCAGGTCCTGTTGAGAGATCCCGGCCACCTGCACCGCTTCAGCGATGACCGGAATGATGCGTTCCACATGAGCCCGCGAGGCGATCTCGGGCACGACGCCCCGCCAGCGGGCATGGAGCGCGTGCTGGCTGGCGACGACGCTGGCAAGCACGCGACGCGAACGATCAATCACCGCGGCTGCGGTTTCATCGCAGGTCGATTCAATGGCAAGCAGAGGCATGGGATTGATCATCGCTCGAGCAAATTGTGGATAACGTCTGCCGCCCCAGGCTGCGGCCATCGGCAACCCCGAAAACCCCCGGCGTTTTCGGGCGTCGCCAACGTGGACGATCGTTCGCCCGCATTCGCGGGCAAGGGCCATCGGTGACGTTTTCCGCGGACACCCAGCATAGTGATTCAATCGTCCTGCCACCCGGCGGCAGCCGGAGCCGACCGGACCGGCGGAACAACCGCGAAAACTCACGAACAATCATTCTTCGCAGGGCCTGGAGAGTTGGTGGATCAGCCACTCGACCGCGGCGGCGTTGGCCGGCGGAAAACGACAGGCAGCGACGTCCTCTGCCGTGAGCCAGGCAAAGGGCGGCTGCGGTACGGCGGTCGCTGTCGGGGCGGGTCGGCCGCTGTAGAAATTGATCGGCCTGCCGGTGTCTGCCACCCGGCCCGACGCGATCAGCGCTTCGATCACAACCTCCAGGCCGGTCTCTTCCCGGCATTCCCGACGGGCGGCGGCAGCCGCAGTCTCACCCGGCCTCACCTTTCCGCCGGGAAACTCGGCGTAACCAGCCGCCGATGCCGCCGTCAGTGGTCGTCGGCCCACGAGGGCCCGGCCTTCGTGGACAACCAGCACAGCAGCAATACCAACACGCTGCGACACGGCCGTCGGTCACTCGCCCTTCGGCACGAGATCGAGGAGTCTGCCGGGCGACCCCATGATGTTGTACCCGGCATCGACATGCAGCAGTTCACCGGTGATGCCGAGGGAATCACGGGACACCAGCCAGGCCCCGGCCTTGCCGACCTCTTCGTGGGTGATGTTCCGCCCCAGCGGTGACATGTGCTGGTAGAGGCCGAGCATGTCCTCAACCCCGGCGCCGCGACCGGCGAGTGTCCGCAGGGGGCCGGCGCTGATGGCGTTAACCCTGACGCCCTGTGGGCCGAGGTCATAAGCCATGTACTTCACGCAGGCGTCGAGCGTCGCCTTGCAGACCCCCATGATGTTGTAGCCGGGCACAACCTTCTCACCGCCAAAATAGGTCAACGTGAGGATGGCGGCGTCGGGGGCGAGTATCTCCCGGCTCAGTCGCCCGACCGCCAGCAGGCTGTAGGCACTGGTCTCCATGGCCAGCCGGAAGCCTTCCCGGCTGCAGTTGGTGGTTTCCCCCTTGAGGTCTTCCATCGGGGCATAAGCGATTGAATGGACCAGAAAGTCGAGTGTTCCAAATTCGGCCTTCGCCTGCGCCATCACGGCGGCGATCTGGTCGTCGCTTGAAACATCCATCGGAACAAGAAACTTGGCGTTGGGCTCCGGGTCAGTCAGTAACGCCACCCGGCGGCGGTTCCGCTGCCGCTGGTCATCCGGCTTGTCTGGCAGATGGCTGAAGCCGATCTCAGCCCCTCCATCAAGCAGTTCCTTCGCAATCGACCAGGCGATCGAGTGATCGTTGGCCACGCCAAGGACGAGTCCTTTCAAGCCTTCATAGCGACCCATAAATCCTCCGCTGGGGCAAGTGTCTCCGTTCGCCCCGGAATGTAACGACTCGGCCAGATTCCCTCAACGTGGCAGCCGCGGCCGGCTCGTTGAGCCTGTCCGCCGGCTGCCGGAGCCGGTTCCACCCCCTTGCCTCGGTCGCCAGCGGCAGGTAGGTTTTCCGGGAGATGCCCCGTTAGCTCAATTGGTTAGAGCATCTGACTCTTAATCAGAGGGTTCTAGGTTCGAGTCCTAGACGGGGTACTTATTCGGGCAATAGTGCTTTCTTTGCCGGGTTCCGCTGCAACCGGTGCGGCCTGCTGCCGGCACCACCTCCAGCAAAAGCCCCTGCAGTCGGGGGATGTTTCGCGCGGGCGGTCCTGGGGGTGGCGGCGAAATGTTGTTACATGCTTGCTTACCCTCGGTGTTATGTTATAGTTCCAACGTTCGGCATGTATCCAACACCCGTAGGGCCACCGGCCTAGAAAAGAGCGAATCGACCCATGGCAGATGCGAAAGCGAAGGACGTGAATAAGTCTGAGGAAATCCGAAAGGTTGCCACCAGCATGAAGGCGAAGGGTGAGAAGCCCCGCCCGGTGACGATTATCACAGCACTTGGTAAGCAGGGAATCGAGGTGTCCTCGCCGCAGGTCTCGATGGTGCTCAAGCGAATGGGGTTCCGGCCCCGGAAGCGGCGCAAGGGTGGGAAGGCCGCTGCCGCTCGTCCCGCCGCCGCCAAGAAGCCGGTCGCCCGCGTCAAGGCCGCCGCGGCGATCTCGGTCGATGATCTGCTGGCGGCGAAGAAGGTCGCCGAAAAGTTTGGCTCAGCCGACCAAGCCATCAAGGTGCTCGAGGCGCTGAAGCGGTTCGAGGGCTGATCAGCCTCCCGCAAGCGTTGCGGACACAGCCGTGGCGGCGCCGCCGGCGCCGCCACGGTTTTTTTGTGTGATTCTCGTGGGGCCGGAGTTATGGCGACAGGCTGCCATTCCCGGTCGGTTGCGGCTGCCGGTAGACTCTGCCCCGCAAGGCTGCCGAGCCCTTCCGGCTTGAATGTCGCACCGGTCGCGGCAAGCACCGCCTGAATTTTCTGGCCTCCTCACCGGCAATCCATGACAAGTGACGCTCCCAAACTCTTCGTGCTCGACACGAATGTCATCCTCCACGATTCGAACTGCATCCGGAACTTTGAAGAGCATGATGTTGCGATTCCGATCACGGTGCTCGAGGAACTCGACAAGTTCAAGCGGGGCAATGAAGACATTCATTTTCAGGCCCGGCAGTTTCTGCGGCAGCTCGACGCCCTGACCGGGGACGTGCTCTCGGCCGACGGCGCCCCCCTCGGGCCGGGGCGTGGGGGCATCCGGGTGATTATCGGCAGCCAGCATGAACCCCGGGTGGCCGAGGCGTTTCTCGAAAACACGCCCGATCACCGGATTCTCAATACCGCGGTCTGGCTGCAGCGGGAGCGGCTCGACCGGCAGGTCATTCTGGTGTCGAAGGATACCAACCTGCGGATGAAGGCGAAGGCGTTGGGACTGCCGGCCCAGGATTACACCAGCGACAAAATCGAGAGCTTTGACAAGCTCTACATGGGGAAACGGGTGATCGAGGCGACCCCCGCCGAGGTCATCAGTCGGTTTTACAGCGATGGTGGGGTGGTGCCGGCAGCTGAGCTGCCGTTCGTCGAGTCGCCGGTTGCCCACGAGAACTTCATCCTCCGGGATGGCAGCAAGTCGGTACTGGCCACCTACCGGCCCGGCGACGACGCCTTCGTGCGGGTGGAGAAGAACACCTGCTATGGCATCACGCCGCGAAATGCCGAGCAGTCGTTCGCCCTCAACGCCCTGCTCAATGATGATATCAAGCTGGTGACACTCGCCGGGACGGCCGGAACCGGCAAGACGTTGCTCGCCCTGGCGGCAGCCCTCGAGTGCCGCCAGCAGTACCGTCAGATTCTATTGGCGCGGCCGGTGGTGCCGCTGTCGAACCGTGATCTCGGCTTTTTGCCGGGCGACATCTCCGACAAACTCGACCCGTACATGCAGCCGCTGTACGACAACCTGACGGTGATCCGCCATCAGTTCCATGAAAGTTCGCCTGCCGCCCAGCGGATTCTGGAGATGCGGGAGTCAGAGAAACTGCTCGTCACCCCGCTGGCCTACATCCGGGGACGAAGCCTGCAACGGATTTACTTTATTGTCGATGAGGCCCAGAACCTGACCCCTCACGAGATCAAGACGATCATCACGCGGGCCGGGGAGGGCACCAAGATCATCTTCACCGGCGACATCCGGCAGATCGACCAGCCCTACCTCGATGCACTTTCAAACGGGCTGAGCTATCTGATCAACCGGATGGTCGGGCAGCCGATTTATGCCCACATTACCCTCGAGAAGGGAGAGCGGTCGCCGCTGGCCGACCTCGCCAGTGAACTGTTGTAACGCTGCCACCCGGGGGGATCACCCGCTGAGCCGTTCATCCCAGGCGGCGGCAGCCTGAGGCTCGTAGGTGACGAGGTCGAAACTGTCACGGACGACCGCCCGGACGCTCCGCAGGTCGACCGTGCCCTCACAGGCCATCAATTGCACCAGCAGGTTCCCGATCGCGGTTGCCTCGACCGGGCCGGCGACCACCGGCCGGTTGGCCGCATCGGCGATCATCTGGCAGAGCAGAGCGTTCTGCACGCCTCCGCCGACAACATGGATGCGACCGATCCGGCGGCCGACCAGCTCGTCGAGTTCCCCCAGCGTCCGCCGAATAGCGGCGGCAACGCTCTCCAGTGCGGTGCGGACAACGGCGCCGGTCGATTCTGGCACCGGTTCGCCGGCCGCCCGGGCCAGCTCGCGAATGGCCGCCGGCATGTCGGCCGGAGCGACGAGGGCCGGGTGGTTCGGGTCAACCAGTGTCGCCAGCGGCGGGGCTTCGGCCGCCAGCGCCGTGAGCTGATCCCAGGTCCACTCCTGGCCTGCCCGCAGCCAGCCGGCCCGGCACTGCTGGACCAGCCACAGCCCGCAGACATTCTTGAGCAGGCGGGTCGTGCCACCCACGCCACCCTCGTTGGTGAAGTTGCGGGCGAGACATTCCGGGGTCACCAGCGGCCGGTCGAGCTCGGCGCCGACGAGTGCCCAGGTGCCGAGGCTGACATAACACCAGTCGGGACGGGCAGCCGGCGGCTCCAACGCCGGCACGGCAGCCACGGCGCTGGCGGTGTCATGGGTGCCGGGCAGGATCACTCGGACATCCCGCAGGCCGGTCTCGGCGGCAACATCGGGCCGGAGGCCGCCGAGATCCTGCCCCGGCTCGGCCACCGGGGCGAACAGCCGGGTTGGCAGGCCGAACCGCTCCAGCAGACTGACGGCCCAGCAGTTTCGCCGGGGATCAAAGCACTGGGTCGTCGTCGCGTTGGTGCGTTCGTTCGACCGTTCCCCTGAGAGCAGCCAGTGGATCAAGTCGGGGATCATCAGGAAACGATCGGCCGCCCCGAGCAGCCCGGGATGATCACGCTTGAGGGCCAGCAGCTGGTAGAGCGTATTAATCTCCATGAACTGCAGGCCGGTGGCCGCAAAGATGTCGGCTCTGGATACGGTGGCAGTCGTCGCGTCCAGCAGCCCCTGCGTCCGGGCATCGCGGTAGCAGACCGGATTGGCAAGCAGGGCGTTGTCGGCCGTCAAGAAACTGTAATCGACCCCCCAGGTATCGACGCCGATGCTATTGATGGCCCCGCCGTGCCGAGACTCGGCCAGCCGCAGGCCGCGGAGGATCTCGCTCCAGAGTCGCACGAGATCCCAGACCAGGTTTCCGCCCAGCGGAACCGGAGCATTTTCGAAGCGGTGCAGCTCGGCCAATTCCAGCAGCCGTCCATCAAAGGCCCCGGAAACCACCCGTCCCCCCGAGGCCCCAAGGTCAACCGCCAATGCAACCGTTCGTGCCATCTTTTTCGTCTCCCCTCACATCAACTTCCGCTGGTGGGCTTGTTCAACGTCCGCCCGGCTGTTGTTGTACCAGCCGGGGTGACCACTGGCAGGGGCTCAATCCAGGGAATCTGGGTGAAGCATTCCGCGCGACATGCTGCGGGTTCTCAGCCGTGCCCATTGGCTGCCGATGCCCCTGCGAGAAGAGGCTCCGGTTTACGCTGCCCGGTGGGGATGGCACGATAGCGACTGTCGCGGGCCGTGCCGGCGTTTGGGCCACCCGCGGGACCGCCGCAACAATGAGAACTCCCCTTGGCCCAGTCCCACCTGCCGCCGCCAGCCTCCGTAGCCGCTGACCAGCCTCCGTCCGCGGCTGGGCCCGCCCCCGGCCTCCTGGCCGAACTGGCGGAGGCGAGTCGCCAGCTGGAAACAGCCGAGCCCGAGGCGATCATCGGCTGGGCGGTGGAGCGGTTTGGCAGTCGGCTGACGATGGCGACCGCCTTCGGGCCGGAAGGCTGCCTGATCCTGCACTGGCTGGCAGCGATTGCTCCGCAGACCTTCGTCTTCAACCTCGAGACCGGCTACCAGTTCAAAGAGACGCTTGAACTGCGGGACCGGATCAGGGATCGCTACGGCCTGACCGTGGTCTACGAACTTCCCGACACCACAGTCGAGGAATATGAGCGGCAGCATGGTGGACCGCTGTACCGCACCGATCCAACCCGCTGCTGTGGCGACCGCAAAATTGCCGTCATCCGCCGGGTCCTGTCCCGCTTTGATGCCTGGATGAGCGGCATCCGGCGGGATCAAAGCCCCGACCGGGGAGCGGCGCCGATCGTCGGCTGGGATGGGAAGTTTGGCGTCGTGAAAATTTCCCCCCTCGCCAACTGGACCAAGGCGAAGGTCTGGGACCGGCTCGTCCGTGACGATGTGCCGTACAACCCGCTTCACGACAAAGGCTATGTCAGCATCGGCTGCTGGCCCTGCACCCGGGCGATCACCGCTGGTGAGGACGAGCGGGCCGGTCGTTGGAGCGGTACTGCCAAGACCGAATGCGGCCTCCACCTGCGGGACTGACTGGCCGGTGACGACACCCGCTGAGGAAGCTGTCGAGTTGGCGATGCTCGAGCGGCTGCGGGCCACGCCCCGGCTGCTCGAAGCCGTGGCGGCCTGCTCCGAGGCTGAACGCCGCAGCCAAAAACAGCTGCGGATGCACTTTGACGCCGAGTTGGTCCGGGCGGCCGTGGCCCTGCATGAGGCCCGCCTGCGGGCAGCCGGTCGGTTTCCTGAAGCCGACCGGCTCTGGCTCACCCGCATCGGTGTCGAGCAGGCGACTGCCTGGCCGGTGGCCCGGCACAAGGCCCGCCGCTTGGCCGGTTGCGGCCGGGTGGCCGACCTCTGCTGCGGTGTCGGAAGCGATACAGCCGCCCTCTCACAGTTGGCAGACGTGCTCGCAGTGGACCGATCGCCAGCCATGCTGCGGCGGGCGGAATGGAACACCGCCGTGCTGGGACAGCCTCGGCAATTCTCCGGCGCAGTCGCCGATGTGACCGGCCGTGCCTGGACCGACTGGTTCGTCCATGCCGACCCCGACCGCCGGGCTGGCCGCGACCGGCCCGTTCGCCGGCTGGCCGACTATCAGCCGGGGCTGGCCTGGCTGCGGCAGCTGGTGGCGACCGCCCGCGGCGGTGGAATCAAGCTGGGCCCGGCGAGTGACTGGCCCCAGCAGTTCGGCAGAACCGGTGGCTGTGAGGTCGAGCTGATGAGCCTGAGCGGCGAGTGCCGCGAGGCGACCCTCTGGTTTGGAGCCCTCGCCGGGACGACACCCCGCCGGGCGACGAACGTCGGCAGCGGTGAAACACTGGCAGGAGATCCGACCGCAGCCACCCGGCGGGTGGCCGCCGGCCTCGGGGCCTTTCTTGTCGAACCAGACCCTGCCGTCATCCGGGCGGGACTCGTCGACCTGCTGGCCGAGCAGCACGAGTTGGGCCGGACCGCTGCCGATGAAGATTATCTCACCGGGCCGACCCTGCCGGCGACCAGCCTGGCCGCCTCGTTCAGAATCGACGAGGTACTGCCAGCGGGCCTGAAGCCCCTGCGGCAGGCCCTACGCCGGCAGCCGCGGCAGTCCTACGAAATCAAATGCCGCAGGCTGAAGGTTGATGTCGAAGCAGTTCGGCGGCAGCTACCGCTCGGTGATGGATCACCGGCAGTGATCATCTTCTGCCGGGTCGCCGGCCACGGCCGCGCGATCCTGGCCCAGCGTGGACCGCATCCGAGTGAACCGTAGCCACGCTCAAGCAATCGAGGGAAGGGAGGCTCGGGGGTCGGCGAACGCTCGAGGAGCGT
>CALAZQ010000556.1 GCA_937926325.1 uncultured Planctomycetaceae bacterium
TGGAAGCCGCTGGGGGTCAAGAGGTCGCAGGTTCAAATCCTGTCGCCCCGACTGATTGCACGTTGTTCACCAATTCACCGATGCCGTCGACGGCAATGGTGACGCGATCTTCCGCTGCCAGCGTGAAGGATTCATCCGGCACGACGCCGGTGCCGGTGAGCAGGACGACACCATGGGGGAATGACTGCGAACGCCAGAGATAGCTCACCAGTTCCGAAAATGACCGCTTCAACTGGTCAACGCTGGTCTGGCCCGAGAAGACCTCGCCACCATTGCGGGAGATGGCGATCGTAATCGACCACGTGCGAGCTTCGCCCTCGTCAGCCCCGAGGACAATCCACGGTCCGAGGCTGCATGAGCGGTCATAGACCTTGGCCTGCGGCAGGTAGAGCAGGTTCTCGCCCTCAATGTCGCGGGAACTCACGTCGTTGCCAATCGTATAGCCAACGATGTCACCGGCAGAGTTCATGACCAATGCCAGTTCCGGTTCCGGCACGTTCCAGCGGGCATCGGACCGAATGCCGATGCTGTCGTTGGGCCCAACCACCTTCTCGGCGAGGGCTTTGAAGAAGAGTTCGGGCCGGTCGGCTTCATAGACCCGGTCGTAGGCCAACCCACTGAAGTCCGACTCTTCAATCCGGGCAGTCTTGCTCCGCAGGTAGGTGACGCCGGCAGCCCAGACCTCTTGGCGTTCAACCGGTGGCAACAGATGGACGTCGGCAAGCGGGTATTGCGTGGTCGCGTTCTCGCGGGCCGCTGCTACGGTTGCTGAGGGGCTGTCGGCTTCCAGCACAGACGCCAGTGAGGTGATGCCGCCGGCCGACAGGTCCACAATCGTGCTGCCGACAACGGCACCGATGCGAGCCTGAGCCGGCTCTGGCGGTAAACAAAATCGACAGATTCGTTCATGCTGATGGGGTGTCGTCATTACGGTGGCCTTTCGGTCGGTGGTGCTGGGAGGTGGTGTGTGAGAGGATAGCCTCTGCGGCAGCATGACGGTTGGCCGGCGGCCTCGATGGTGGTAGTTGCCGCTTTTGAGGCGGAATTCCAAGTTTTTGAACGGACCCAATGAGCAGCGAATCACATCCCGGTTTTCAAGACTTTCAGTCCGAAACAACCTCCATTTATGACATTCAGACGGTCGCTGACGGGCCCACTGGGAATCTGCCGCTCACCGATCAGATGCTCCGCCAGAGTCCCAGCGGCGATCTCTTTGGGCTCTCGCAGAACGTCGGGATGGGCTGGGATGCACCGGCTGCCGCCGACCGGCAGGTGCTGATTCTTTCGACCCAGGGCGGTGTGCGGGCTCCCGATGGCAAACCGATCGCCCTCGGCTATCACACCGGCCACTGGGAAATCGGCCTGTTGGTGCAGGCTGCTGCCGCCGAGTTGCGCAGCCTCAACAGGATTCCGTTTGCGGGCTTTTGCTCCGATCCCTGCGATGGCCGGACCCAGGGAACGGTGGGAATGTTCGACAGCCTCCCCTACCGCAATGATGCGGCCATTGTGCTGCGGCGGCTGGCCCGGTCACTGCCGCTGCGGGAAGGGGTGATTGGAATAGCTACCTGCGACAAGGGCCTGCCAGCCATGCTGATGGCTGTGGCGGGGCTCACCGACCTGCCGGGCATCGTTGTGCCAGGAGGAGTCACCTTGCCGCCGCGAGCGGGTGAAGATGCCGGGCAGATTCAGACCATCGGCACCCGCTACACGCACGGCCTCATCACGCTGGAAGAGGCAGCTGATCTGGGCTGCCGGGCCTGCGCATCGCCAGGGGGGGGCTGCCAATTTCTCGGCACAGCCGCCACCGCCCAGGTCGTGGCTGAGGCACTGGGGCTCACGCTGCCCCACGCTGCCCTTGCCCCCAGCGGCCAGCCGGTCTGGCACGACCTGGCGGTCCGGTCGGCCCGGGCAATCGTCGCACTGGCAGCTGGCGGCATGACAACCCGTGAGCTGCTCACCCCCGCCAGCATCACCAACGCCATGACCGTTCACGCCGCCTTTGGAGGCTCAACCAATCTGCTGCTGCATCTGCCCGCCATCGCTCATGCCGCCGGCCTCGCGCAGCCGAGCGTTGATGATTGGATCGCTGTGAATCGGCGGACACCGCGGCTGGTCAGTGTGTTACCCAACGGGCCGGTTCATCATCCCACCGTGCGGGTCTTTCTGGCGGGCGGGGTGCCCGAGGTCATGCTGCACCTCGATCGGCTCGGGCTGCTCGACACCAGCGTTTCGACCGTCTCAGGGGGGACGCTGGCCGATCAACTGGCGTGGTGGAAGACGAGTGAACGGCGGAAGCGGTTTCGGGAGATCCTGCTGCGCGAAGATGGTGTTGATCCTGACGATGTAATCCTGAGCCCGGCGGCCGCGGCTGAGCGAGGGCTCAAGGGAACGATGGCGTTCCTCCGTGGTTCACTGGCACCGCAGGGGGCGATTGTCAAGGCGACTGCCATCGATCCGCGGGCAGTGTCAGCCGCTGGTCTCTATCGACACACAGGGCCGGCCCGCGTCTTCACCAGTGAGCCAGCGGCGATGGCTGCCATCAAAGCCGGTGAAATCAAGCCGGGAGACGTGCTGGTGCTGGCAGGCATCGGCCCGATGGGCACCGGGATGGAAGAGACCTATCAGGTGACGTCAGCCCTGAAGCAGCTGCCGTTTGCCAGTCAGGTCGCGGTGGTCACCGACGCCCGCTTTTCCGGGGTCTCGACCGGCGCTTGCATCGGGCATGTCAGCCCCGAGGCGCTTGCGGGCGGGCCGCTCGGCAGGCTTGTGAACGGCGATGTGATTGAAATTGAAATTGACTCTGCTGCCGCAACCGGCAGCATTGAACTGGTGGCTCACGGCAGTCGGACATTCAGCCGCGACGAGGCGACGGCAGAACTCGTCCGCCGGCCCCTCAATCCAGGCCTGGCCCCAGATCCGCGGTTGCCGGCCGATACCCGACTCTGGGCACTTCTTCAGGAGGCCAGCGGCGGGGTCTGGGCTGGTGCGGTTTTTGACGAAGCCCGCATCGCCGAACGCCTGCGGGCGACCGCAGGTGATCCTTCAACCGCAGGGCAAGTCGCCGGGGAATAGTGAATCACCGCCGGCGACGGTAGAGTGTCGCGAGGCAGCGGCCCCGCACCGCCCGTAGCCTGCCGATGATCTCCTCGAAGCCACTGAAAAGCCGCCAGCCACGCAGCCCCATGCAGCACCGACTCTTCCTCGCTGAGTGCTTCGGCATGTTCTGTCTGGTCTTTGCCGGGACCGGAGCGATCGTGGTTGACCAGCTCACCGATGGCGGGGTCTCACACGTCGGGATCGCCCTGACCTTCGGCCTGGTCGTGATGGTGATGATCAATACCCTCGGCGATGTCTCCGGGTGTCACATCAATCCTGCGGTGACGCTCGGCTTCTGGGTGGCGGGAAGGCTGGCGGGGAGGCAGGTGCCGCTCTACGTGGCCGCCCAGTGCGTCGGCGGCCTGGCTGCCAGTGGCAGCCTGCGGCTGCTTTTTCCTGACGTCGAAACACTGGGTGAGACCGTCCCGTCCGGCAGCCCGTCGCAGTCGTTCCTGCTGGAGTCGCTGCTGACCTTCATGCTGATGACAGTCATCCTCAGCGTTGCCACCGGAGGCAAGGAGAAGGGCCTGCTTGCCGGCATCACCATTGGGGCTGTCATTGCTCTTGAAGCGCTCTTCGCGGGGCCGATCAGCGGGGCCTCGATGAATCCCGCCCGCTCCCTCGGGCCGGCCGTGATGCTGCTGCGGTTCGAGAGCCTCTGGGTCTATCTGCTGGCGCCCTGTCTGGGTGCGGCAGCCGCTGTGCCGCTGTCGCGGGTCCTCTTCTTACCGGACCGCTCAGATTCGCCGGCGGCATAGGCACCGGGGCGAACGGCAGACCGCGGGCGGGTCGCTGCTGCTTGGGAAGCTGCCGTTGAAGACTCGTGGCAGCAGACGGTGATGGAGCAGACGGTCCGCGTTCAGCTCAGGATCTCAGTCACGACCCGCTGCTGTTCGACCCCGGTCAGCCGCTGGTCGAGCCCCTGGAACTTGAAGCTGAACCGTTCGTGATCGATCCCCATCAGGTGCAGGATGGTGGCATTGAAGTCGTTGATGTGGACGGGATGTTCGGTGACGTTGTAGCTGAAGTCGTCAGTCTCGCCGTACGAAGTGCCACCCTTCGCACCACCCCCGGCCAGCCACATGCAGAAGTTCCGCGGGTGGTGGTCGCGGCCGTAGTTAGCTTTTGTGAGCGTTCCCTGAGAATAGACCGTGCGGCCAAATTCGCCCCCCCAGACCACCAGGGTTTCATCGAGCAGGCCGCGACGCTTGAGGTCTTTCACCAAGGCAGCTGTTGCCTGATCGGTGTCGAGACACTGAGAGGCGAGATCCCGCGGCAGATTGCCATGCTGATCCCAGCCGCGGTGCAGAATCTGCACTGCCCGCACACCCCGCTCAACCAGCCGGCGGGCGAGCAGCAGGCTGTGGGTGAATGAGCCCGGCTTGTTGACGTCATCACCATACAGCGAGAGCGTCTCGGCTGTTTCAGTGGAAAGGTCAGTCAGTTCCGGCACGCTCGCCTGCATCCGGAAGGCCATCTCGTACTGGGCGATCCGGGTTTCAATTTCGGGGTCTTGGTAGCGGGCCAGATTGTGAGCATTGAGGCTTCCGAGGGTGTCGAGCATCCGTCGCCGATCAGCCGTCGAGACGCCGGCCGGATTCCGTAGGTAGAGCACCGGATCACCCGAGCCCCGCAGGGCGACGCCGGCATGGCGGGTGGGCAGGAAACCACTCGACCACATCCGGGTGAACAGTGCTTGGCTCGGCGGGATGTCGGGAAGTGGGGTGAAGACGACGAACGACGGCAGGTCGTCGCACTCACTGCCGAGGCCGTACGAAAGCCAACTGCCCAGGCTTGCCTTGCCCGGAATCTCGCTGCCGGTCATGACAAAGGTGCAGGCGGGGTCGTGATTGATGGCGTTGGTGTGCACCGTTTTGACCAGCGCAAGGTCATCGACGATGCCGGCAGTGTAGGGCAGCAACTCGCTGACCCAGCGGCCAGATTCCCCGTGCTGCGTGAATCTGAATTTCGAGGGAGCGACGGGGAATCGCTTCTGGCCGCTCGTCATCGTCGTCAGCCGCTGCTCCCCCCGAACGCTCGGCGGAATGTCCTTGTCGAAGAACTCTTGCAACTGTGGCTTGTAGTCCCAGAGGTCGAGCTGGGAAGGCCCGCCGTTGAGGTGGATGTAGATGACGCTCTTGGCCCGAGGGGTGTGGTGCGGCAGACCGGGGAGTGGCGGGTGGATGCGGGGGTGCCCGGCGGCAGGGGCAGATTGTTCCGCTGCAACTGTGGCGGCGGGAAGACGCCGCTCGAGCCCGGCCAAGGCGGCGGCCCCGAGGCTGACCCCGGCGTTCCCAATGAAGGCCCGGCGGGCCATGGCGGTGCGGAGAGCATCGGGCTGCGGAAGAGGCGGCTGCATCGGTACGTTCCTGGTCGGGTTCAGTTTCTGGTGACGGCTTCGTCGAGGTTTAAAATGGTGTTTGCCAGCAGGGTCCACGCCGCTAATTCCTCCGGCGGAATGTGGGTGGGAACGACCGAATCGCCATGAGCGATCAGCTGCTTTGCCGAGGTGGCGTCGCCCTGATACCGAGCCCGGTGGTTGTTCAGGGCAGTGGTGAGCAGTACCAGCTCAGGCGGCTCGGGCCGACGGGCCAGTACGGTGCGGAACAGCCAGGCAAGCCGGTCGGCATCGTCGGTGGCGCTGGCGGCAAGCCCCCGGGCCGCCAGGGCACGGGCCGCCTCGACGTGCTGCACGTCATTCATCAACTGGAGCGCCTGCAGCGGTGTGTTGCTGCGTTCTCGCCGGGCACAATAGGCCTCGCGGTTGGGGGCATCAAAATTGGACATGAAGGGGGGCGGGGCCGTCCGCTTGAGAAAGGTGTAGAGGCTGCGACGGTAAAGCGAGTCGCCGCTGTCGCGGTAGTAGTTGCGGGTGTTGGAGCCAGCGAAGCCAACAGGCTCCCAGATGTTGTCGGGCTGGTAGGGCTTGACGCCGCGGCCACCCATCGCCGGCACCAGCAGGCCGGCAACAAACAGGGCCTGGTCACGGATCTGCTCAGCATCAAGTCGGATGCGTGGTCCCCGAGCCAGCAGTCGGTTGTCGGGATCTTGCCGGAGTTGACGCGGGGCCACCACACTCGACCTTTTGAAGGCGTCGCTGGTCACCAGCAGCCGCACGAGCCGGCGGGTATCCCAGCCGCTGTCGCGATATTCCGCCGCCAACCAGTCGAGCAGGGCAGGGTGGCTGGGGGGCTCTCCCTGCAGGCCGAAGTCTTCGTGGGTCTTCACCAGCCCCGTGCCGAAGAACTGCTGCCAGAGCCGGTTGGCTGCCACCCGAGGGGTCAACGGATGCTTCCCTGAAACCAGCCAGCGGGCCAGATCGAGACGAGTGGGATTCTGATTTTCGGCCACCTCCAGCGGCGGGAGGAAGGCTGGGGTGCCTCGCTGCACCTTTTCTCCGGGCTGATCGTAGGCTCCCCGTTCCATCACGAAGCTGTCTCGCATCTTCGGCAGGTCATTGAAGACGAGTGTCTCGGGCACAAGTTCATCGAGGTCGGCCAGAATTTTTGTGGCGGCCTCAAGCTCAGCCGCCGCCAGGGCGACGCTCGCCGGCTGTTCAGTCCAGACCTGGGTCGCCCAGAAGCGACGAACCTTCGCGATGGCGGCCGGGTCGGTCGTCTCCTTCGGTCCTTGTTGCAAGAGCGACCGGATGGCAGCGGGAAACTCCCTGAGTTTCTCATCGGCCAGGGCGGCCTGCTGCTGCCACCAGTCGTTGCAGGCCGCGGTTGGGGTGGGCTTGGCCGGCCAGTCGAGGCCGACGTTGTCCCAGCAGGCCCGGCCTCGGCTCTGGGCGATCGCCACGCCGGTGATGGGCATGCCCGGCTTCAGTCCAAGCCTGCTCAAGGGAATCGAGAGCCTCTGCCACTTGCCGGCAGTCAGGGCCTCGTCGGCATGAATCAACGCCTTCCGCTTGTCTTTCTCACGATTATCGACCAGTGGAACCGCGGCCCAGTCACCCCAGGCGACGCCATGATCCCAGCCGGTTGACCGCAGTTGCACCATCACCGCAACGGGCGCGTCGGCTGGTTCAAGTTTGACGTCAAGCACCAGCGTGGCCTGTTCTGGCACCTTCATCGTCAGGCCTGGTCCGAGGAGGACGGTCTGGGTCGGCTGCTCGGCCGCGAACTCCAGGCAGCGGCTGCCACCAGTGGCCGCAGTCGCGTTCTCTGCTGCCGGTTGCCGGTCGACCCAGGCCACGCGGGCATCGGGCCCGTGGCGGGCGACGGTCGCCTCGGGCCAGGCTTCGTCAATCCATTTGGTCGCGGCCGGGGGTGGCGGCTGGACCGACAGGAAAGCCCGTTCAATCGCTGCATCGACCGTCCCTTCAAGCTGGGCCACTTCCGCGGTGAGCGTCTCCCGCTGCTGCCGCTGGTTGGCTGCCGGAACGGCGAGGGTCGGAGTGGTCCGCAGCACATTCCCGTCGAAGCCGGGGTCGGCTGCCGAATTGAAGAAGGCATAGAGCGAGTAGAACTCCCGCTGCGAGAGTGGATCAAACTTATGGCTGTGGCAGACCGCGCACTGCCCGGTAAGCCCCATGAAGGCATTGGTCATCGTGGCCGTGCGGTCGATCGCATATCGGAAGACCAGTTCGTCGTTGATCGACCCGCCTTCGCTGGTCGTCACGTTGCAGCGGGAAAAGCCGGTGGCAATCTGCTGGTCAACCGTGGCCTCTGGCAGCAGGTCACCGGCAAGCTGCCAGATGGTGAACTGGTCAAAGGGCAGGTTGTCGTTGAAGGCCTTCACCACCCAGTCGCGATAGAGCCACATCTGCCGCTCATTGTCGAGGTGCAGCCCGTGGGTGTCGGCATAGCGGGCCTGGTCAAGCCAGTGCCTGGCCATCTCTTCGCCATGGTGGGGACTGGTCAGCAGCCGATCGACCAGCAGCTCGTAGGCGTCAGGTCGCTCGTCGGCGACAAACCTGTCGACCTCGGCAGATGTCGGCGGCAGCCCGGTGAGTGCGAACGACAGCCGCCGGATCAGTGTCGGACGGTCAGCGGTGGCGTTCACCGGTAGCTCGGTGGTAGCAAGCCGCTGCGCGAGAAAGCGGTCAATCGGGTTGGGCTGCTCACCGGCCGGGACGGTCGGCCGGACGATTGGCCGGAACGACCAGTGCTGCTCATAGGCTGCACCGCTGGCAATCCAGCGGGTGAGCAGATCCTTCGCTGCCGCCGAGAGCGTCTTGTTTGACTCTGGTGGCGGCATGATGACGTCTGGGTCGGAGGCATTGATCCGGGCGATCAGTTCGCTTTCGTGGGGATTTCCTGCCGTGATCGCCCTCGTGCCGCTGTCGAGCAGGGCTTCAGCGGCGGCAGCCGAGTCGAGCCGCAGGCCAGCCTCTTGCTCGCCCGGTCCGTGACAGGCGTAGCAGTGCTCACTGAGGATCGGCCGGATGTCGCGGTCGAACTGGACCGTCGCCTCAGAGCCCATCGCTACTCCCCGGGGGATGAACGCCATGAGGAGACTGGCCCCCAGCAGTGCCAGAAGATATCGGCAGAACTGCTCACGCCGCCCGATCGAGGAGCCAGCGGCTTGCTGCCCCAAATGTCTTGCCGTGTCACGCTGGAATGTCATCTCAACTCCACTACAGACCACCACGAACCGACCTCTCAGGGAGTGCCCTGAGGATATCCATGCAGTTCCGCCTGTTTCCATATTTAAAAATAGCTTCTCAACCGCCTGCCTGACAGGCTTTTCGGCGATTGGTGTCGTTTTGAGCCCCGCGGCGCGTGCAAAGCTCTCTGGATTATGGGGCGGTCGCCGGAGCTTTTGCGAATTCGTCGAGAGCCCCTTACGTCAGCACCTCGCGGATCACATGGCCATGCACGTCGGTGAGCCGCCGGTCGAGGCCGTTGTGGTACCAGGTCAGCTTGGTGTGGTCGAAGCCGAGGATGTCGAGCACGGTGGCGTAGAAATCCCAGACGGTGGTCGGCTGCTGCTCGGCTCGGCGACCAAACTCGTCGGTTGCCCCGTAGCTGACGCCCCCCTTTACCCCGGCGCCCATCATCCACAGGGTGAAGCCATCGGGGTTGTGGTCGCGTCCCGTCGTGCCGGCCTGATGCGTCGGCATCCGCCCAAACTCGGTGGTCCAGAGGACCAGCGTGTCCTCAAGCAGTCCTGACTGTTTGAGATCGGTCAACAAGGCCGCGGTCGGCTGGTCGAAGATCGGGCAGTGCCGCTCATAGTCTGACTTGAGCGTTTTGTGGGCATCCCAGTTCAGCAGGCCATCGACCCCGCTCGCCCGCGAGGCACAGTAGAGATTCACATAGCGCACGCCGCGCTCGATCAGCCGCCGGGCCAGCAAGCAGTTGCGGGCATAGGCCGCCTTTAGCGTGTTGGGTGAGTCGGTGCCGTAGAGCCGATGGATCGACTCAGGCTCGCTGTCGAGGTCGCGGACCTCGGGAGCAGACAGCTGCATCCGCGCTGCCAGTTCGTAGGCAGCCATCCGCGCTGCCAGTTCGGTTTCCTGCTGCCGCTGGCCGGCATGGCGGCTGTTGAGTTCGGCCAGTAGCTTTCGGGTCGCCTCGTCCTCGCGGGCAGAAATCGATTCGGGCCGTCGCAGGTTCCGGATCGGCTGGTGGGCCGCCATCACAATGGCCTGGTGCTCAGCCGGCAGGAAGCCGTTGGACCAGTTGGCCTTGCCATTGGGCGGCTCGCCACGCACGTCGGGCAGGGCAACGTAGGTCGGCAGATTTTCGTTGGCATTGCCGAGGGCATAACTCAGCCACGCACCAGCACTGGGAAAGCCCTCTGTTGGATGGCCGGTGGCCACAAAGATGTTGCCGGGGCCGTGGGTGTTGGTCTTTGACTGCAGGGCATGGCAGAAGGCGATGTCGTCAACATGCCGAGCCATCTCAGGCAGCATCGCCGAAATCGGCTTGCCGCACTCACCAGACGGCACAAACGGCCAGGGGCTTTTCATCAGATTGCCGTTCTTGCCCTGAAAGCTCATCAGGTTCTCTTCACCCGGCAGCGGCTGGCCATGCATCTTTTCGAGCATCGGCTTGTGCTCCCAGAGATCCATGTGCGAGGCCGCTCCCGGGCAGAAGATCTGCAGCACCCGCTTGGCCCGGGCGGGGAAGTGGGTCTGCCCTTTGCCTGGCTGCCAGCCGGTGACCGGCTGAGCACTGGCTGCCCTCGCCTCGCCACCGAGCAGATGCGACAGGCCGATTCCCATCAGCCCCGTGGTGACGTTGCCCAGCAGCATTCGTCGGGGCAGGGTGGCAAGTGGTGGTTGCGCAAGCATGACAGGCCTCATGGCGTTCGACAGCAGTCAGTCGAGATAGAGCAGTTCATTCGAGTTGAGCACCGCCCGGCAGAGAGCCCGCAGGCCATGCTCCTCAGCGAAGCCGCTCAGCCGCTCGCGTTCAGCTGCGGCAGGAGCTCGTTGATAGACCAAGGCGAAGAGCCGGTCGATCCGGTCGGTCGAGGCCGGGCCGGCTTCAGCTTCCACCCGTTCGGCCAATGCCTCGGCGATGTCGAGGGTGAAGCTGTGGTTGAGCAGTGTCAGGGCCTGCAGGGGGGTGGTGGTGCTCGCACGCCTTGGCTCTGACAGTGTGCAGTCGGCCTGATCAAACTCGGTCATCAGGTCGACCACCGAGGCCCGGGCATTCTGGTGATAGACCGCCCGCCGATAGGTCTCCGGCCCGTGCTCGTCGAGTGGCGTGTAGCTGCAGACGTTGTCTTGCTCGAACCGGTAAAGCCGGAAGCCGGGGCCGCCCATCGTCGGTTCGAGCGTGCCTGAGACGGCCAGCAGGGTGTCACGTAGTTCTTCGGCCGAGAGCCGCCGGGGAGGGAACCGCCAGAGCAGCCGGGCGTCACTGTCGACGGCTGCTGGTTCTTCCCGCCACTGGCCGCTCTGCCGGTAGGCCTGCGAGGTCATGATCAGCTTGTGCAGAGGCTTCAGCCGCCAGCCTCCGGCAACCAGCTGCCGGGCCAGCCAGTCGAGCAGTTGTGGGTGCGATGGGGCTGAACCCATCACGCCGAAGTCGTTGGGCGTTGCCACGATGCCGGTGCCGAAGTGATAGTGCCAGAGCCGGTTGGCCAGCACCCGCGGGGTCAACGGGTTGCCTGGTGCGACGATCCAGTCGGCCAGAGCCTGTCGCCGCTGGGCCTCCGGCGTGTCAGCCGACAACGTATACGGCTCGGTGACCTCTGCCAGAAAGGAGAGGCTCGCCGGCGTTATCTCATCGCCCCGCTTCTGCGGGCTGCCGCCCAGAAAGATGTGGAAGGGGCCGGCGGCGTCCTTGGCACTGCGGCGGCCCAGCCAGGCCCGAGGCAGGGCAGGCACTTTGCTGATGGCGGCCTCGACGTCGCGGAGTTCTGCGGTAAGCGCCCGCCGTTGTTCAGCCTCGGCAGGGGTTGTCGCCGCAGCCAGCAGCCGATGCTCCAGATGACTCAGTGGCTGCTGCCGGCCTGCCGGTGGCTTTGCCCCTGGAAGCGGCTGCTCCCGGGGCCGACGGTCCCGTCCGTGGGCGACCTCCGTCCACTGCTTGCCGTCATCCGAGACCTCAATGCGGTACTCCGCCACGAACCCAAACAGGTTGTGCTCGGGCGCCTCTTCGCCGCGGGCACTCGAAAAGACGACGCGGTCGATCTCGGTCGGCTCGGCCAGTTCAATCGTCACCTCGTTGTGGCCAATCAGCCGGGCACCGAACTTGCCATCGTTGACCAGCTGTGGCCCGTAAAACTCAGGCTTCCGGGAGGGGCCGCTGGCCACGGCTCCGGCTGAGGCCAGGGCCACATTCCGGCCGTCCGGTCCCGGCGTGTAGATCTCGAACTCATCGAGCTTGAAGCCGCGGCTCTCCAGGTTGATGTCGCCGGCCTCACAGACCAGCCGGACGAACCGGGTGGTCACCGGAGCAAACCGCTCCTCGGTGCCGGTGCGATCGACCGGCGGCCGTGGCCAGTCGGTCTCGTAGGCCGCCAGCTGCTCGCGGGCCCGGCTGAGGATCGCTTCCCGTTGCCGGCTCAGTTCCTCGCCGAGCTTCTGTTTGCGGGTTTCGAGCGGCTTGAGGGTCTCGGCCCGGTCCCGCTGCTGCTCGGGCGTCGCCCAGGCCGCCGAGCCATGCCGGATGCCAGCGAAGGTGGCATACAGCCGGTAGTAGTCAGCCTGCTTGATGGGATCGAACTTGTGGTTGTGGCAGCGGGCACAGCCGATGGTCAGTCCGAGAAATCCCTCGCCGGTTGAGCGGATGATCTCATCGAGCGTGTTGGCCCTGATCTGCGCAGCTTGGACCGGGTCCTGGTTGCCGACATCGTCGTAGGGCCCGCTGACCAGGAATGCACTGCCGATCATGACGTCGCGATCGGCAGCCCCAAAGACGTCGCCGGCGAGGTGTTCCCGAATGAACCGGTCAAACGGCTTGTCATCGTTGAATGACTTGATCACCCAGTCGCGGAAGGGCCAGAGGTCATTGATGAGGAAGTTGCGTTCGTAGCCATTGCTCTCGCCGAACCGCACCACATCAAGCCAGTGCCGCCCCCAACGCTCGCCGTAGTGGGGCGAAGCGAGCAGCCGATCGATCAGCTTCTCATAGGCCTTAGGGTCGGTATCGGCGACAAAGGCTGCGACCTCTTCTGGCGTCGGCGGCAGTCCCGTCAGGTCATAGCTCGCCCGCCGGATCAGCGTCCGGCGGTCAGCGGGCGGATTTGGGACCAGGTCCTTTTCGGTCAGAGCCGCCGCCAGGAAACGGTCGATCGGATGGTCAGCCCAGCCCGAAACGGTCGCAGTTGCCGCAGGCGGCTCGACATCGGCCAGCGGTTGCAGTGACCACCACGACAGATCTGCCTGTGAACGTTCCTCCAGCGTCACATCCT
>CALAZQ010000557.1 GCA_937926325.1 uncultured Planctomycetaceae bacterium
GATGGCGGCCATCTGGGGCTGGATGATGGAAGAGCAGGGGGTCGCCGGCATTTATGTCTTCAAGCTGAACGACCCGGGCATCTGGTCGTGGAAGGATACGGGGCGGTTTTCCAACGTCGTGACCTATTCAACGCCTCGGGAGCGGGATCCGGGGCATGATCGCAGTGAGCTCGAACAGATCAGTTACGGCACGAAGAACTTCGAGGTCTGTCGGCTCTTCAGCAAGGGGTTTCATGGCAGCCGGCCGCTGCTGCAGACCGACATCGAATGCTCAGACCTCGAGTACCGGTCCTGGACGACGTTCGACGAGGCTGGCCGGCGGTTTTTCATCTGGTCGGTTCAGGCCGATGAGTCTGTCGGGTATGAGGTGGAGTTTGACCTGAGTCAGTTGGGCCTGCCCCCCGGTGTTCTGATCACTGCCGAAACGGTGAGCGGTGCCCGCCATGGCGAGGTGACCGAGGTGATGTCACTGCCTGCGAGTCAAAAAGTGCGGCTGCATCAGCCGCCGCAGAGCGGCATGCTGCTGACGGTGCATGCCCAGCCGCTCACCCGCCGGCAGATTCTCCCCCGTGCCGATGCCACCGTGCAGCAGGGTGAAATGTCGGACAAGAACTTTGGGGCAACGGATCGTCTGCGGGTGGGCCGCCATTCGCAAAGCGACTTGAACTGCATCAGTTTTCTGAAATTTCGGCTTCCGGAAGAGCCTGATCGCATCGAGCGGGCGGTGCTGCAGTTGCGCGGCCAGAGCAAAAGCCGGCATGCGTACGATGGCGGGTTTCTGTTTCGGGTCTATGCAATCTCAGAAAATGACTGGGACGAACGACAGATCACGGCGGCCAATGCCCCGAACCTCTGTCGCACCGTCGCGGCGCTGCAGGAGATCGACCTGCAGCACTTTCCGGTCGGCCATGCCACCTGCTTCGACCGGCCTGCGACACAGCGGGTGGACGTGACGCAGGCGGTGCAGGAGGCCCGGCAGCAGGGCCGGCAGCAGCTCAGCCTGGTGCTGATCAGAGAGCAGTATTGGCCTGACGAGCAGACCGACGACGTTTCGGCGGTCTTCGCTTCACGTGAGGCTGGCCTCGACCAGTCACCCGTCCTGCATGTGTGGCGGTAGCTCATCTTCAGCTTCGCGGGGCAACGATCTGGCAATGCCAGGGCCATCCCGGTGCTCGCGGCAGATCTGGAGTGCGGCCGATCCCATGGCGGCTCCCAGTGGTGATTCGTACTTCGACCGTCAGTGAGTTGCCATCGGCTTGCTGTCGCAGTCGAGCCAGGTCGATTGTCAGGTGGTGGAACTGCGGCTTGGGCAGAGGGGGGCGAGGCTGCACGTGCCGCAGGCGGGGCTGCGGGCATGACAGACGCGGCGGCCGTGCAGAATCAAGGCATGGTGCAGGAAGGTCCAGCGGTCTTCGGGAAAGAGCGACTCGAGATCCTTCTCGACCTTGTCGGGATCGTCGTGGCGGCTGAACTTCAAGCGGCGGGCGAGCCGACCCACATGGGTGTCGACCGCGATGCCGGGGCGGCCAAAGGCGTTGCTGGCGACGACGTTGGCGGTCTTGCGGCCGACGCCCGGCAGGGCGAGCAGGGCCTCGAAGTCATCGGGCACCTCGCCGTCGTGCTGATCGACCAGTTGCTTCGCTGCGGCGACGATGTTCTTGGCCTTGGTTCGGAACAGGCCGATCGTCTTGATCAGGGGCTCGACCTGCGCCGGCCGGGCAGCTGCCAGGCGGCGGGCGTCCGAATACTTCGCAAACAGTGCCGGCGTGGCCGCGTTGACGCTGACGTCGGTAGCCTGGGCCGAGAGGATCGTGGCGACGAGCAGCTCAAACGGTGTGCCGAAATCGAGCTCGGTGCCGGCATCGGGGTAGCGGTTTCCAAGTTCGGCGAGCACCTGCCCGGCGCGAAGACGTTTTGCGGCAGCGGATTCTCGGGGCATTTGGGTTGCTATCGGGGCAGCAGGGCGGGACTGGATGTTATCCGACGGCGTCCCGGCCGGGCACTGCCAGCGGTGGCAGCGGATCTTCCAGCACGCCCTGCACCCGGCCCCAGAGCAGCAGGCCTTCAACCGCCATCCAGGCCTCGACCGCCAGCATGACGACCGCGACCGCGACGAGTGCCAGGCTGCCGCCAGCGAGCCAGCGGCTGATGTTGATGCACAGGGCCCAGGCCGGCATCACCAGCATCAGGATCATCGGCAGGGTGGCGACGAACGTCGGCAGGCCGCGACGGCGGAGGTAGAAGCTGATCACCAGCAGCGACAAGCCGGCGAGCAGCTGGTTGGTCGCCCCGAACAGCGGCCAGAGGATCAGCCCGCCGGTGCCGAGGTTGGCGACGCTCCAGTCCTTGCCCGGCGCCGGCAACAGGGCGAGCAGGAAGGCGGTGCCGACGGCGAACAGGGTCGCCCCGTGCGGCGTGGCCAACCACGCAAGCGGGCTCGAAGACGACCGGCTGTCGTTACGACCCGGCAGCCTGGCGGCGAGCGTTCCGGCCAGTTCCTGCACGACATACCGCTGGAGTCGGGTGGCGGTGTCGAGCGTGGTGCCGGCGAAGCTCGCCACCAGCACCCCGACCAGGGCCCGGGCCATCACGGCGTCGATGCCGAGCGACTCCAGCAGATTCCCCGAGCCGACCACGAAGGCGGCGATCGCCTTGCCGCCGGTGACCCCCCTCCAGTCGCCATAGAGCTCCCGCCAGAGGGCTGTCCCGGTCAGGCCGGGGTATTCCTGTGGCCAGCCCAGGCCGATGCCGGCGCCGACGGCCACGATCACGAGGACTGCCAGGAAGGCCTCCAGCAGCATCGAGCCATAGCCGACCATGCGGGCGTCGGTCTCGCAGCGAAGCTGCTTGCTGGAGGTGCCGGAACTGACCAGGCAGTGAAAGCCGCTGACGGCGCCGCAGGCGATGGTGACGAACAGAAACGGGACGACCGGCGGGGCATTCTTGGGGTGCCAGTCGACCAGCGGGGCAAACATCTCCAGCGGCGGCGCCGGGGTGCCGGCGGCGATGGTGGCCGGCCCGAGCAAGGCGGTCACCACCAGGCCGGTGACGATCAGGCCGAGGCTCGAGATCAGCTGCAGGCTGTTGATGTAGTCGCGGGGCTGCAGCAGCAGCCAGACCGGCAGCACGCTGGCGACATAGCAGTAGGCCAGCAGAATCGCCACCCAGAGCCAGATCGGCCAGCCGGAGACGGTGCCGTTGATCGTCTGGATCAGCTGCCCGACCGGGCCGCCGGTCCAGCTGGTGCCCGGGCAGCCGGCCCCCAGCCAGACCGTGGCATACATCGCCGCCAGCGCCGCCAGGCTGGGACCGAGCAGATTCCTGCCCTGGCGATGGACCCGCAGGCCGATGGCCACCGCGATCGGAATCTGCAGAAAGACCGGCAGGATCGCCTCGGGGAATTGCACGAAGACGCTCGCGATCACCCAGCCAAAGATCGCCAGCACCACCCAGAGCGCAAACAGCAGCAGCACCAGAAACAGCAGCCGGACCCGCGGGTTGAGCAGCCTCCCGGCGATCTCGCCGACGGTCATGCCCCGGTTCCGGAGGCTGACGATGAGCACCGCCATGTCGTGCATGCCGCCAATCAGAATCGAACCGATGAGCACCCAGATCAGCGCCGGTCCCCAGCCCCACATAATCGCCAGGGCCGGCCCGACGATCGGCCCGGTGCCGGCGATGCTGGTGAAGTGGTGGCCAAAGACGATCGCCGGGGACGTCGGTACAAAGTCGCGGTCGTCCCGCAGCGTCTCACTCGGCACGGGGGCTGCCGGATCGAGCCGGAAGAGACGCTCGGCCAGCCACTGGCCGTAGAGAAAATAGCCCAGCAGCAAGGCTGCCGCCGCCACTGCGACCAGTCCCAGAATCATCATCGCCTCGCCCTCCTGCGTGCCGGCCAACCCGCCGCCACGAAGAACCGGGGCGGTCGATAGAATGCCGATGTCCGTCAGCAGTCTACTTCAGGCCTGCTGCGGTTGACTTTCCACCGCCCTCACCTGCCCGGCCCCTCTATGTCTCGCTCGCCCAGCCGTTCGCTCCAGCAGATCCGCAATCTCGGTATCATCGCCCACATCGATGCCGGGAAGACGACGCTCACCGAGCGAATGCTCTTTTTTACCAAGGCGATCCACCGGCTGGGGGATGTTGACCGGGGCACCACGGTAACCGACTTCGACCCGGAGGAGCAGGAGCGGGGCATCACCATCTATTCCGCTGCCGTGTCGTTCCCCTGGCGGGATGTGACCGTCAATCTGATCGACACGCCGGGGCATGTCGATTTCACCGCCGAGGTGGAGCGGAGCCTGCGGGTGCTTGACGGCGCGGTGGTGGTGCTGTCGGCCCGCGAGGGGGTGGAGGCCCAGAGCGAAACGGTCTGGCGGCAGGCCGACCGCTACGGCGTGCCGCGGATCGTGCTGGTCAACAAACTCGACCGCGAGGGGGCCGACTTTTTCGGCACGGTGGATCAGGTTCGCGAGCGGCTCAAGGCTGAGCCGCTGCTGCTGCAGCTTCCTGTCGGCAGCGGGCCGCCCCATGTCAGCGATCCCTTCCGGGGCCTGATCGACCTGGTGACGATGGAGCAGATCAGCTTTCCGCCCAAGGACGAGGTGCTCAGCGGGGCGGCCGCCGCGGTCGAGCCGACCCGGGGCCCAATCGCTGAGGAACACCGGCCGGCGGCTGAAGAGTGGCGGGAGCAGCTGGTGTCGACGCTGTTCGACTACTCCGACGAACTGGCGGAGCTGGCCCTGGCAGAGGCTGAGATTCCGGTTGAGCTGATGCGGCAGACGATCCGCACGGCGACCGTCGCCCGCAAGCTGGTGCCGGTGCTGGCCGGCTCAGCCCTCGACTGCATCGGCGTGCAGCCGGTGCTGGACGCGGTCGCCTGGTACCTGCCAAGCCCCGCCGATGTGCCGCCGGTGGAGGGGCTCGACCCGAAACAGAAAGAACCGACGACCATCAGCCGGCCGGCCGACCCCGATGCGCCGTTCTGTGGGCTCGTCTTCAAAATCCTGGCGGAGAAGCACGGCGACCTGGCCTTCGTGCGGGTCTATTCCGGCACGCTGAAGGCAGGCAGCCGGGCCTGGAACCCGGAAAAGCAAAAGAAAGAAAACATCGCCCAGCTCTGGCATGTGCAGGCCGACCGCCGCGAGCAGGTCGCCGAGTGCGCAGCGGGCGACATTGTCGGGGTGATCGGGCCGCGGCTGAGCGTCACCGGCGACACCCTCTGCGATGCCCAGCAGCCGATCGTGCTGGAGACGATCGAGTTCCCGGAGACCGTGATTTCGATGGCGATCGAGCCCGAGACCAGCCTCGAGCGGAAGAAACTCGCCGAGACGCTCGAGATGATGAAGCGGCAAGATCCCACCTTCCGGGCCAGCGAGAGTGAAGACACCGGCCAGACGCTGATTTCGGGAATGGGCGAGCTCCATCTGGAGGTCATCCGGCATCGGCTCGAGCGGGAGTTCAACCTCCACTGCCGCGTCCACAAGCCGCGGGTCAGCTACAAGGAGACCCTGGCCAGGGCGGCGACCGTCAGCGGCGAGTCGAATCGGCAGGTGGCGGGGCAGACGCTGGTGGCCACGGTGACGCTCAGCGGGGAGCCCACCGGCGAGCAGACCGGGGTGACCGTCGAGCAAGGCTGGTTTCCCGAGGGGGACCAGCAGGCAGAGATTGCCGCGACGATGACCGAGGCGGTCCGGGAGAGCGCCGAACGGGGGGGGCTGAAGGGCTGTCCGCTCTGGGGAGTGCGAATTGTCGTCCGTGAGAGTCCGCTGCCCGAGCCGCTCCCGGGGGAGATCGCGATCAAAATCGCCGCCGCCGACGCGATCGAGCAGCTGCTCGAGCAGGCTGGTACGGTGCTGCTCGAGCCGATCATGCGGGTGGAAGTGAGTGTGCCGGAGGAACATCTTGGCGATGTCATCAACGACCTGCAGCAGCGGCGGGCGGTGATCACGGCGACGGAAATCCGCAGCGGCATGAATCTGTTGACCGCTGAGGCCCCGCTCGCCGGCATGTTCGGCTATTCGGCTGCTGTTCGCAGCGTCAGCCAGGGCCGGGCCAGCTTTACGATGGCACCGCTGAAGTACGGTCCCGCGCCGGCCGAAACCGCCGCCGCCTACGTCTGACGGTCTGCTGGCGTTTTGGCTGGCATCACAAAATGTCGGAATTTCAGCCGGCGTGTTGACAGCCGGTTACCCCGCTCGTAGATTCCGTGATTCCTCCGCCGCGAGGCCGCCGATTCCTCATCGGCTCTGGCCTCCAGCGGAAAAAGTCGTTTCGGACGGCTTTTCGCGGTCGTGTTGGCCACCGTGGACGGTTCGTTTGGCAGCAGTGCTGAGCGAAGGTGTGTTCGCGGGTCGATGCCGTCAGGGCCTGATTCCGGGATGTCCGAACCTTGGAGAGAGACTGTGGCTGCGCCGACGCAGGAAATCATTCGCATCCGAATGGAAGCCTACGACCATGCCGTACTCGATCAGAGTGCGGCCGAGATCGTTGATACCGCCAAGCGGACCAACTCTGAAGTGCATGGCCCGATCCCGCTGCCGACACGGATCGAGCGGTATACCGTGCTTTCGGGACCGCATGTCGATAAGAAGGCCCGGCAGCAGTACGAAATTCGCACGCATAAAAGAGTCGTCGACATCGTCCAGGCCACCGCCAAGACGATCGAGGCGCTCAACAAACTGAGCCTGCCGGCAGGCGTTGACATCAAGATCAAGGCCTCGTCGAAGTAGGGTGTAATAGGAAGAGACAAACACCCGGTTGAGTCGTGTGGCTCCACGGGTAAACCAGCAACACGAGAACTAGGAGCGTACGGTTCATGCTTGGAAGGCGTCGCGGGTAAGGGTCGGGCAGTGCTCGGCAACTCCCGCAGCCAACGGCTTCAGGTGTGACGGAGAGTGGCCCCGATCGCGGGGCTGGCTTTCACCGGCGATGTGACATGGCTGACGATCAGCACGCGACAGAGCAGGGCGAAGAGACTCCCGTTGCCGAAGCCGGCCAAGAGGCTGTTGCTGCCGCCGAGCAGGGAGAGGCTCCAGAGCCGGTTGAGTTTGACCGGCGGGGCATTCTCGGCCGCAAAGTCGGGATGACCCAGATTTTTGACGCCGACGGCACGGTTGTGCCGGTCACGGTCATTGAAGCCGGACCATGTACGGTACTGGCAACCCGCACGGCTGTCCGTGACGGGTACGAGGCGGTCCAGCTCGGCTTTCTCGACAAGCCCCGCCGGCTGGCCAGCCGCTCGGTGCGGGGGCAGGTGGCGAAACTTGACAGTAAGCGGTCGAGGCAACGGGCCGCGGCGGGTGTCGAACCGGCACCGAAGGCTGGCTGTGAGCCGAAGCGGTTTGTCCGCGAACTTCGTGATGAATCAAAGGCCAAGGTCGGGCAGACCGTGACCGTGGCGGTTTTCGAGGGCTGCGAGGCAGTCGACATCACCGGGACGACCAAGGGGCGGGGCACGGCTGGTGTCATGAAACGCCACAACTTTGCCGGCCAACGGGCCAGCCATGGTGTCAAGAAGGTTCACCGTCACCAGGGCGGTACCGGCATGTGTCAGTCGCCAGGCCGGCTGTTCAAAGGCAAAAAGATGGCGGGTCGCTATGGGAACGAGCGATCGACCATGCGGAATCTTCGCCTGGTGAGCATTGACAGCGAGCGGAATCTGCTGGTTGTTCGCGGGGCGGTGCCCGGGCCCAATGGGGGCTACCTCATGGTTCGCCAGACCAACAAGTTGAGGCGGACGGCTACGGCCGGCACGCCGACCTCCAAGAAGAAGGGGGGTGGGAAATGAACCTGACCGTTTTTGATGCTGCCGGCAAGCAGGTCGGTAGTTATGAAATCGACCCAGCCGAACTCGCGCCGAAAATTAACCGGCAACTTCTGCACGACGCCGTGGTGATGTACCAGGCCAATCTTCGGCAGGGGACCTTCCGGACCAAGAGTCGGGCCGAGGTGGCGGGGACGACCAAAAAGATGTACCGCCAGAAAGGCACCGGCAACGCCCGGGCCGGTTCGAAGCGGAGTGGTGTGCGTCGGGGCGGCGGCCACATCTTTGCCAAGCGGCCGCGGGACTTCGGCTTCCGGATGCCCCGCAAGGCGCTGCAGTCGGCCACGCGAATGGCGTTGGCTGCTCGGTTGGCCGACGAAGAAGTGAAACTGATCGACAGCCTCAGCTTCGAGGTGCCGAAGACCAGTGCGATGGCGGCGACCCTCGCTTCCCTCGGTGTAGCAGGCCAGACCGTGCTCGTGTCGCCGGCAAAACATGACGGCAACCTCTGGAAGAGTGCTCGAAACATCGCCGGCGTGTCGGTGACCCCGGTGGCCGACCTGAACGCCCTGAGCATTCTGCAGCCCCGCACGATTGTGATGACCACGGCCGCCATCGACGCCTTCCGGGAGGAGGCAAAGCAGCGGCAGTCGGGTAGCCGCACCCGAGCGGCCCGCAAGCAGGGGGGCCGGTCGGCTGCCCGCAGCCGGGCCGCCCAAACAGCCGCCCCAGCAGGAGAAGCCTGATCAATGTCTGTCCCAGTTCCGCCACCACCGCAACTTAATCCCAACCTCGCTCCGCATCAGGTGATCGTTCGTCCCCTGGTGACCGAGAAGGGTATGCATCGTGCCAACCGGAATAATGCCTATGCATTCGAGGTGGTTCGGGCCGCCACCAAAGCTGACATTCGCCGGGCGGTGGAAGAGTTGTTTCAGGTGAGAGTGAGCAAGGTGGCCGTTCAAAATCGGCTGGGCAAGGTTCGCCGCAGCCGGATGAGGCGGGGCAGCACGAAGCCCTGGAAGAAGGCGGTGGTCACCCTGAACTCCGAGGACAAGATCACGTTGTTCTAGTCGGCGGCAGACGATAACTGCCGGCTTCAATCCCGGGCCGAGACGCTCGCGACCATTCAAACGACGCAGAGAAAGACAGTTTCATGGGCATCCGCATCTACAAACCGACCAGCGCCGGCCGCCGCACGGCGAGCGTTTCAGACTTCGCGGAACTGACGCCGGCCGCCGAAGTGCCGAAGCAGTTGCGGGTGCGGAAGAAAAAGACCGGCGGCCGCAACAACCAGGGAAAGATCACGGCTCGGCACCGGGGTGGTGGCCACATGCGGCACTACCGCTTGATCGACTTTCGGCGGAACAAGGACGGCGTGCCCGGCAAGGTCCACTCAATCCAGTACGATCCCAACCGCACCTGCAGGATTGCGCTCATCCACTATGCAGATGGTGAGAAGCGGTTCATTCTCGCCCCTGACGGCCTCGCCGCCGGCCGCACGGTTGTGAGTGGCCCGACGGCTCCGCCAGAGGTTGGCAACTGCCTGCCGCTGTCGGCGATTCCGTTGAGCACGACCATTCACAACATCGAGATGCAGCCGGGTCGCGGTGGCCGCCTCTGCCGGTCGGCGGGCACCTCGGCCACGTTGATGGCCCGTGAGGCGGGCTGGGCTCAGATCACGTTGCCGTCGGGTGAAATTCGCCGGGTGCCGGCTGCCTGCCGGGCGACGATCGGGGCGATCGGCAATTCAGAACACATGAATGTTCGGCTTGGAAAGGCCGGGCGATCACGGTGGCTGGGCCGGCGGCCGCATGTCCGCGGAACGGCGATGAACCCGATCGATCATCCTCATGGTGGTGGTGAGGGCCGCACCAAGGGCGGGCGTCATCCCGTCAGCCCCACCGGCAAGAGTGCGAAGGGCGGTGGTACCCGGAAGCCACGGAAGCCGTCGGGGGCCGCAATCATCCGGCGGCGGAAGAGCAAGCGGTATGGGCAGCTTCGACTGAAATAGGAGCGAGACACGGGAAACCGGCCCAGGTGGATCTCGGCGTTGGTAGCGGAATTAAAGAAGAACTAGGCAAGAAAAAGGTTTGGTATGGGACGCAGTTCGAAAAAGGGGCCATTTGTTGACCCCCGGCTGTACGAGAAGGTTGAGAAGCAGCTTTCCGGCGGTGATCGTGAGCCGATCAAGACGTGGTCCCGAGCTTGCACGATTGTGCCGGAGTTCATCGGGCTGACTTTTATGGTTCACAACGGGAAGCAGCATCTCAAGGTTTTTGTGACCGAGGACATGGTGGGCCACAAACTGGGTGAATTCTCGCCGAGCCGGACCTTCCGCGGTCACGGCGGGAAGGGAAAGTGAGCCGAGGAAACCAATGCCGTACACAGCAACGCACAAATTCGCCCGCATCAGCCCCCGCAAGGTCCGGCATCTTGCCGACTTGGTGCGCGGCAAGTTTGCCGACGAGGCCCTCGACATCCTGCGGTTTCAACCGCATCGTGGAGCTCGGATGCTCGAAAAGGTCATCAAGAGCGCCTTGGGCAACGCCGAGCATCAGCAGGCTCCGGGTGTCGACGATTTGGTGGTGGTCGATGCTCGTGTCGACGGCGGCCCGATGTTCAAGCGGTTTCAGCCGCGGGCTCGGGGCATGGCCTATGAGATCAAGAAGCGGATGTCGCACATCAAGGTGGCATTGGACAACGTGGTGACGGCTCCGGCTGAGGTCGGAGAGGCTGGCGAGTAGGACTGCCGCGGCAAGCTGACCGACGCGGCGGGTGAATCAGGCGAGACAGAAAGAAGACAGACCAATGGGCCAAAAAGTCAATCCGACCGGATTCCGTACCGGGGTGATGGAGCCGTGGAAGAGTCGTTGGTATGCCCCCAAGAAGGAGTTTCGAGAGCTGTTGCTCGAGGACTTCAAGGTGCGGCAGTTCATGAAAAAGAAATACCGGGCGGCGGCGATTGCGAAGGTCGAAATCGAGCGGACTCGGGACGAGGTCAAGGTCATCCTGCACTCGGCGCGGCCGGGAGTGATCATCGGTCGCAAGGGCCAAGAGGTTGACCGGTTGCAGGACGAGCTGCAGGAACTGCTCGGCCGCCGGGTGAACCTGAAAGTCGAAGAGATTTCGCGGCCCGAGATTCAGGCCCAGTTGGTCGCCGAAGATGTCGCCGACCAACTCAGCAAGCGGGCCGCGTTCCGGCGGACGTTGAAGCGAACGATTGAGTCAACCATGGATGCCGGCGCGAAGGGCGTCAAGATCCAACTGGCTGGGCGGCTTGGCGGGGCAGAAATGTCGCGGTGCGAGAAGAGCATCGCGGGATCGATGCCGCTGTCAACGCTGCGGGCCAAGATCGATTACGGGTTCTGCGAAGCACCCACGGCGCAGGGGCACATCGGTGTCCAGGTGTGGGTGAACCAAGGAATGTACGAGGAGAACGGCGATGCCGCTGATGCCCAAGAGGGTCAAGCACCGAAAAAGCCAAAGAGGTCGTATAAGAGGTGAGGCGACTCGTGGCAATCGGGTCATCTTCGGCGAGTTCGGGCTTCAGGCCGAGCAGCCGGGGTGGCTTCCGGCCGCCACGATTGAAGCCGGCCGAATCGCTGCGCAGCAGTATCTGCGTGGTGGCGGACGGCTGTACATCCGCGTCTTTCCGCAAAAGTCAATCACATCGATCCCGCTCGAGACCCGGATGGGCAAGGGCAAGGGCGAGCCGGACTTCTGGGCCGCGGTCATTCGCCCCGGAACAGTGCTGTTTGAGATTGGCGGCGTGACCGAGGACGTGGCAAAGGTCTGCTTTGCCCGTCTCGCCCACAAGATGCCCGTCCGGGTGCGGATGGTGAAGAAACGAACGATGTAGCAGGGAATAACGAGATGACCAAGCCAGCAGAACTGCGAGAGATGAGTGACGAGCAGATTCGTCTCGTCTGGAAGGACGCCGCGGAGTCACTCTTCCGCCTGCGGATCAAATCACAGACCGAAAAGCTCGCTGCCCCGTCCGAGATGCGGAAGCAGCGGCGGCTGATTGCCCGCTGTCAGACCATCCTTGGCGAACGGAGCCGGGCAGCGGCCGGGAGCCTGGCGGAAGCTGCTTCCTCCACGACCGCGGCCGCGTCCGCCTGAGCCGATCGGTCAGGCACCAAACGAGTCAACCAACCAACCCGCCAGTCAGCACAAGCGATCAACACTGTCAGGACCGAGCAACATGCCCAAACGAGTTGAAACAGGTACCGTCACCAGCGCCGCGGCGAGCAAAACCCGCCGTGTCGAAATTCCGCGGATTATCCGCCATCCCAAGTACGGCCGGATTCTCCACAGCCGGACCGTCTGCCACGTGCATGATGAGCGGGAGGAGTCTGCGGCCGGCGACCTGGTTGAAATCATCGAGTGCCCTCCTCGCAGCCGCACCAAGCGGTGGGAACTGGTCCGGGTGGTTGCCAAGAGTACCGCGGTCGACATCAGTTCGCTCCGCTCAGGGGCCCGGGCGACCGAGATCCGCGAGGCTTCGGCTCGGGACGAGGCCGCCTCGGCCACCGGCCAAGAGGCGACGATGCCTGCCGCGGCGGCTGAACAGGAAGGGACCAACTGATGATCCAGATGCAGTCGCGGCTGACGGTCGCGGACAACACCGGTGCGAAAGAGGTGATGTGTTTCAAGGTGCTCGGCGGCAGCAAGAAGCGAACCGCCGGCCTTGGTGATGTCATCATCTGTAGCGTCAAAAGCGTCATCGCAGGCAGTGACGTCAAGAAGAAGGCCGTGGTCAAGGCGGTCATTGTACGGTGCAAGAATCCCACCCGGCGGCCGGATGGCAGCTATGTGCGGTTCGATTCCAACGCCTGCGTGATCGTCGACAACGATAAGAACCCCAAGGGAACCCGCATCTTTGGTGCCGTGGCCCGGGAGTTGCGGGATCGTAATTTTATGAAGATCGTCAGTCTGGCGAGTGAGGTGGTCTGATGTTGATTCGCACGGGTGACACAGTTGAGGTACGGACGGGCAACTCCCGCGGCACGCGGGCCCGGGTGCTGTCGGTCGACCCTCATCGGGGCAAACTGGTTGTTGAAGGTGTGAACCGGGTCTACCGGCACATCAAACGAAGCCAGAAGAACCCGCAGGGGGGGCGGCTCAGCAAAGAGATGCCGATCGACGCATCGAATGTGCTGCTTGTCTGCTCGTCGTGTGGCAAAGCCACCCGGCTGGGCTGCAGCACGTCTGCCGACGGTGTCAAAACCAGAACCTGCCGGGCATGTGGTGCCGACCTTGGCCAGGTTGGTCGAGTGAAGCCCGGGCGGCAGGCAGCGGCAGCGGTATAGCAAAACAGACGAACAACCACAGCGAGTGAGTGAAGGGCCGGCCTGATGGCAAAAAAAGACAAACCAACTGAAGCAGCGACTCCGGCTTCCGCGGGGACACCCCGACTGCTGGACTATTACAACACGACGGTGCGGCCAGCACTCGCCGAGCAGCTTGGTCGCACCAATCCGCATGCGATTCCCAAGCTCGAAAAGATCGTGGTCAACATGGGTGTTGGTATTGCGATCACCGAAAAGAAGCATCTCGAGGAGGCGATTGCCGCCCTCGGTCAGATCACCGGGCAGAAGCCGGTGGCGACCCTGTCCCGCAAAGCAGTTTCGGGCTTCAAGCTTCGGGAGAACCTGCCGATTGGCTGTAAGGTGACCCTCCGAGGCCGTCGAATGTACGAGTTCCTTGACCGGCTGATCTCGATGGCACTGCCGCGGGTTCGTGACTTCCGGGGCCTGTCGGCGTCCGCCTTCGACGGTCAGGGGAACTACAGCCTGGGGCTTTCCGAGCAGATGGTCTTTCCCGAGATCAATCCGGACAAGTTTGCCCGGCCACAGGGAATGAATATTACGCTGGTGACCACCGCCCACACCGATGACGAGGCCCGGACCCTGCTGCGGGCGCTGGGCCTGCCGATGAAGAAGACTGAGGGAGAGGGTGGTGAGGCCGCGGCGTAGCGGCCCGAAACCTTTTCAAAACCGCCGGAAGCGAGTGCCGGCGGCGGATTGAAGCCATGGCAAGCAAATCAAAAATCGCGGCCGCCAAGCGACCGCCGAAGTTTTCCACCCGAACCATCCGTCGGTGCATGCTGTGTGGCAGGCCGCGGGCGGTTTACCGCAAGTTCGGGACCTGTCGCATCTGTTTCCGGAAGCTGGCCGATCAGGGCTGCATTCCGGGTGTCCGCAAGGCCAGCTGGTAGGAACGAAATCATATGATGACCGACCCGATTGCCGACATGCTCACCCGCATTCGGAATGCCGTCCGCGTCGAGAAGCCTGTTGTCGAGGTTCCCTTTTCCAAAGTGAAGCGTGGCCTGGCAGAGGTGCTCAAGAAAGAGGGCTTTATCTGGGATTGGCGGGAAGTTGAGGCCAGCCCTGTCCCGCTCTTGCAACTCGAACTGAAGTACGGCCCCAATGGCGAGCGGCTGATCCGCCACATCAAGCGAATCAGTTCGCCAGGCCGACGGGTCTACAGCCGGTCGGCCCTGCTCCGGCCCGTGCTGGGCGGGCTGGGGATCTCCATCCTCTCTACCTCGGGTGGCGTCGTGAGCGACCGCGAGGCCCGCCAGCGGAAACTCGGCGGTGAAGTGCTGTGCGAGCTTTGGTAGGAAGGCTTCTCAGTAGGCAACTTCAGACGTTTTTTCACCAACACACGTCCCACGAACAACTAACGGTCGGATCAGCGAAAGAGGGTTTTCCCCATGTCTCGTATCGGTAAGGCACCTGTTGCGGTTCCCCAGGGTGTCAAGGTGAAAATTGAAAACCGGCTGGTGGCCATCGAGGGTCCGCTGGGCAGGCTTGAGCATAGGTATCACCCCACCGTACAGGTGGAGTTTGATGAACCTGCCGCCAGCCTGCGTGTTTTGCGGCATGATGAGAGTCGGCTGGCCCGCTCGGTCCACGGTCTGACGCGGGCACTGGTGAACAACATGGTGGAGGGGGTTACCAAGGGCTACGAAAAGCGGTTGGAAATCGTCGGTGTCGGGTATCTGGCGGCCCTGCAGAAGAACGTGCTGCAACTGCGAGTGGGGTTTGCCAACGAGCTGCACGTGCCGGTGCCTGAGGGGTTGACCGTCACCTGCCCGGACCAGACCCACATCAGCATCAAGGGCATCGACAAGCAACTGGTCGGCCAGTTTGCCGCAGAGGTGCGGGCCTTGCGGAAGCCAGAGCCCTACAAGGGCAAGGGCATTCGTTATGAGAACGAACAGGTTCGGCGGAAGGCTGGCAAGGCCGTCACCAAGTAATCGGCAGAGAAACAACAGATCGGGGCCGCCGGGCTGGCGGCCGCAACAGGGAGAGTCAAACCATGGATCACGCCCGGTCAATCCGCCGCCAGCGGGTCAGGCGTCAGCATCGCGTCCGCAAACCGTTGCGGGGTACCGCCGCGCGACCCCGGCTGTCGGTGCGGCGGACGTTGAAGCACATTTACGCTCAGATCATCGACGATGCAGCAGGCCGGACGCTGGCAGCAGCATCGACCGTCGAGTCGCAGTTGAAGGCTGAGTTGGCGTCGGGTGGCAACAAAGATGCCGCGACCGCTATCGGCAAGGCGGTCGCTGAACGAGCGAAGGAGGCCGGTGTGTCACAGGTCTGTTTTGACCGTGGCCCCTGCCGCTACCACGGCCGGGTGGCGGCGCTTGCTGAAGCCGCCCGCGAGGCCGGTTTGGAATTCTGAGGCACCGCAAACCAATCGGGAGAGAGCTTGTGGCGACGAACGCAGCATCGGGACGAGAATCGAGAGCAGGTGGCGAGTTCACCGAAAAAGTGGTGAAGGTTCGCCGTTGCGCCACCGTGGTGAAAGGTGGACGACGATTTAGCTTTGCCGGCCTCGTGGTCGTGGGGAACGGGAAGGGAAAGGTTGGCTGTGGCTACGGCAAGGCCAATGAGGTACCGCCGGCGGTGGAAAAGGCGATCAAGGACGGGATGAAAAATCTGGTCGAGGTTCCGGTCGTCTCCGGAACCATTCCGCACCGGGTCGAGGGCTGGAGCGGCACCTCGAAAGTGATTCTGCTGCCGGCAAGTCCGGGAACAGGAATCATCGCCGGTGCTGCGGTGCGAGCAGTCTGTGAGTCGGCGGGCATCCAGGACGTGCTGACGAAGGCCCATGGATCGGTCAATCCGGTGAACCTCGTCAAGGCGACCATTGAAGGGCTCAAGCAGCTGCGGACGCTCGAGGATGTCGAGCGGTTGCGAGGCGTGAGCCTGGCGGAATAGAGGTTGACGCAAAACTGAAGCGGTGAGCGGGTGCCGGCTGTCCCCGCTGCCGCCGGAACAAACCTGACAGCGTGGATAGCGGTAGAAAGCTCGATCGCCATGAAACTCAACGACGTCAACAAGGGCATTCACAAGCGCCGCAAGCGGCTGCGGATCGGCCGCGGTCCCGGTTCGGGCCGGGGGAAGACATCGGGCCGTGGCCACAAGGGCCAAGGGCAGTTGGCCGGCTGGTCGGCTCCATCAATTTTTGAAGGTGGCCGCAGCCCCATTATCCGGCGGATTCCGAAGCGTGGGTTTCACAACCGCCACGGGCTGATCGTCAAGAGTATCAACGTTTCCGATCTTGAGACTGCCTTTGAGGCGGGCACCGAGGTGACCCTGGAACTGTTGCGATCGTCAGGTGTGGCCAAGGGAATCTGGCAGCAGCTGAAAATTCTCGGGGATGGCGGGCTGACGAAGCCCCTGAAGGTTTCCGCGCATGCCTTCAGCAAGCAGGCCCGCGAGAAGATCGTGGCCGCAGGGGGGAGCGTCACGGAAGTCCCCGGCCCGGCTCCTGTCGCGAAGGGGGACAGGAAGGCCGCCAGCGGCCCAACCGCCCCCGCAGCCCAATCGACATCGCCAGAAACGACCGCTTCGGAGTAGGGTACACCCTACCGTCGGCGATCGCTGACGGCGGTGACGGCGGCCGAGCAATGACAGGAAGTCTTCGAAATCAGAAAATGGAGTCGCTGGCGTGTTCGAAAAAATCAGAATCATTTTCACGATTCCGGAACTGCGGCAGAAGATTCTGCTGACGCTGGGTCTGCTGGCGATCTATCGGGTCGGTTGGCAGGTGCCGCTGCCGATTGTCGATCCCGCGGCGATGCGGGCATTTGCCGAGGAGTCGGGCGGTATCAGCGATCTCCTCAAGACTGTCGCCGTGTTCTCCGCCAGCCAGCTTTCCCAGGCGACGATCTTCGGGCTGGGAATCATGCCCTACATCTCGGCCTCAATTATTTTCCAGCTGCTCGGTACGGTCTGGCCGCCGCTCGAGCGGCTGCAGAAAGAGGGTGAGGCCGGCCGCAAGAAGATCAACGAATACACCCGATATGCGACCGTCGGCATCTGTATCCTCCAGAGCTGGGCCTACGTTGCGTTTCTGTCGAACACGCAGGTCGGCGAGGCTTCGCTGATCCAGTCGAGCTTCCTGGTGGACGGCAGTCTGCCGCTGAGCTGGCAGCTTGTCGCGGTGATGACCATGACCGCGGGAACGGTCTTTTTGATGTGGCTCGGCGAACAGATCGACGAGTTCGGGATCGGGAACGGCATCAGCCTGCTGATCATGGCGGGGATTCTTGCGGCGATGCCGAGTGCCTTGGTTTCCCTGGCCGGTGACACCAGCCTCGAGCTTGGCGGCGGCGGCGGCAAGATGGGGATTGAAACAGTCCTTGTGCTGGCAGCGTTGTTTGTGGGGGTCGTGGCGGGGGTCGTCTTTATGACCCAGGGGCAGCGGCGAATTCCGACCCAGAGTGCCAAGCATGTGCGGGGCCGGCGGGTCTACGGAGGCACCCGCGAGTACCTGCCGTTGCGGGTCAACCAGGCCGGCGTCATGCCGATCATCTTCGCCAGCTCCCTGCTGTTATTTCCGCAGATGTTTTTCCAGTATCTCAGCAATGCCTATCCGGGGAATTCGGTACTGGCCAGCCTGCACGACTCATTCACCCGCGGGCAGTCGTACCTGTACAACATCTGCTACATCGCCCTGATCTATTTCTTCTGCTACTTCTGGACGGCGATCACCTTCAACCCGAAGGAGATGGCCGACAACCTCAAGAATTTTGGGGCCTTCATTCCGGGCTATCGTCCCGGCAAACGAACCGCCGACTATCTGGAGCGGGTCATGGAGCGAATCACCTACGTCGGCGCCGGCTTTCTGGCCCTCGTTGCGGTGATCCCTACGATTGTCAGTGGAGCCCTCGGGATTCCGGTGCAAATCGCCAGCTTTTACGGCGGCACGGGGCTGTTGATTGCCGTCAGTGTCGCCTTTGATCTCGTGCAAAAGATCGACAGCCACCTGGTGATGCGAAATTACAGCGGCCTGCTTGAGAAGTCGTGACCGCCTCTGAGAGCAGGCGGCTGGCGATCTTGAGTGCCCGTCGTTTGGATTTCGGTGGCGGGCCCCGTAGGCTAGCGTCGTCCGTTCACGATGATCATGACTGTTTTGAATCCTCTCGCCCCCTGACTGCCCCATGCGGATCATCCTGATCGGACCACCTGGGGCCGGGAAGGGAACGCAGTGCCAGCGGCTGGTCGAAATGCTGGAGGTGCCCCATCTCTCGACCGGAGAAATGCTGAGGGCGGCCATCAAGCAGGGCACCGCTGAGGGAAGAGAGGCGGCTGGCTACATGAGCCACGGGCAATTGGTGCCCGACCAGCTGATTCTGGGCCTCGTGACCCGGCGGCTGAAGGCCCCTGATTGCCGCAAGGGCTGCCTGCTCGACGGGTTTCCCCGCACCATCACCCAGGCAGAGATGCTCGACGACCTGCTCGAGCGGCAGGCGATGAGTGTTGATGGTGTGATCGAACTGGCCGTTCCCCGCGATGAACTGATTCGACGGATGCTCGCCCGGAAACGGGAGGACGATAACCCCGAGATTTTCGCCCGTCGGATCGAGAGCTTCGAGCGGCAGACCGCGCCGTTGCTGGAGTATTATGACCGCCAGGGAAAACTCGTCAGCATTGACGGTCTCGGGACAGCGGAGGATATCTTCGAACGGGTGCGGCGAGCGGTTCGTGCATTCCGGCGGGCGAGGCGGTAGAACCGAGACTGCGGCGGAGCGCCCCGCAGGCGGGCTGCCGATAAGCCGCATCCGGCAGCGAGACGGGTGCAGTGGTAAGTGATTGGCGCAGGTGAGGAGATCGGGCTGACGTGGTGACGTTGAAATCGAGCCGTGAGATTGCGGCGATGCGCAAGGCCGGCCTGCTCGTCTGGGAGGCTCATCAGATCGCCGCCGAATTGGTGCGGCCCGGTGTCACCACCGGTGAAATCGACCGTGCTGTCGAGCAGTTTTTCGAGGAACAGCAGGTGACGCCGCTGTTCAAGGGGGTTCCGGGAAAAATCCCCTTTCCGGCCGTCTGCTGCATCTCGGTCAACGACGAGGTGGTTCACGGTATTCCCGGCAACCGGAAACTCCGGGAAGGGGATATCATCAGCATCGACACCGGCTGTCGCCTCAAGGGTTGGTGTGGAGATTCCGCCTACACCCATCCGGTCGGGCAGGTCAGTGACGAGGTGCAACGGCTTCTCGACTGCACGTCGGGAGTGCTCAGGCTGGCCATTGAACTGATGGCCTCCCGGAACCGCTGGGGGGACGTGGCGGCGGAGATGGCCGCATACGTTCGGGATTTCGGCTTCACCGTGGTCGAAAACTTTGTCGGGCACGGGATCGGCAAAAAAATGCACGAAGATCCCCAGGTGCCGAATTTCTGTTCTCCCTCATTCCGGCGGAAGCATGATTTTGAACTTGAGCCCGGGCTGGTGATTGCGGTCGAGCCGATGGTCAACCTGGGCACAAAAAAGGTGCGTCCGCTGGCGGACCACTGGACCCAGTCAACCGCCGACGGGCGGCCGAGTGCCCATTTTGAGCACACGGTAGCCATCACCGACGCGGGCCCTCAGGTGCTCACGGCCCCTCCTGCCGAGCATGAGCAGGTCGAGTCTTCCCGTCGGCTGTCCGCGGCCCGGGGTTGAGATCAGCGGGTTGGGGAAATCTGCCTCCTTTTCGCGGCATGCCCGCGGAAAAAGCCACCCACTTGTGAAGCCCTCTGCTCCGGGCCTATACTCCAAGGCTTCGATGTGTCCAGGTCAATTGGTTCACCAACGCTGTGAGGTGTGACGCGACGGCGTCACGGGTGTGATGAAGGTTCGTGCAAGCGTCAAGCGGGTCTGCGAAAAATGCAAAATTGTTCGCCGCCGCGGTGTCGTATTCGTGCTCTGCGAGAACCCCCGTCACAAGCAGCGGCAGGGATGATTCCGTTGGCTGGCCATCGATGTCCGCCGGCCCCGTCGAGACGGGGCGAGTTGCGGAAGTTCTTTCCCCGGCTGGTGGAAGGATGCCGACCGTTTTGATCGTTGAGAGTGGTTGGTATCCGAACGACACGCAGCGGAAGAGAACAGGCGGACAGCCCTCGGCCAGGGCTTTCCGTCAACCCTCTTGGTGTGATCGGCCGGCCGACCGAATGTTGATTCTGCGGTAAGACATTCACGAATAGTACACTTTGGAGCCCCACTCGGAATCGCCCAGCCATGCCACGACTTCTCGGCGTTGACATTCCCTCGGACAAAAAAACCGTCTACTCACTCCAGTACCTCTACGGGGTTGGTCCCCGGATCGCCCGCGAACTCTGCCTCAAGGCGGGTGTCAGTCCGGAGGCACAGGCCCGCGATCTGCATGAAGACGAATTGGCTCGGATGGCGTCGCTGCTCGACAAGGACTACGTAGTTGAAGGGCAGTTACGGCGGCAGGTTGCCCAGGGTGTTTCGCGGCTGAAGGATATCGGCTGTTACCGAGGCCTCCGTCATCGTAGAGGCCTCCCCGTCCGGGGGCAGCGGACGCGGACGAATGCCCGGACACGCAAGGGGCCGAAGAAGACCGTGGCGGGCAAGAAGGGCGTGAAGGATCTGCGATAGCCCGGCGGCACGAACGAAAACAGCGGCCCTGTCGGCCTGGCCGGGCGACTACCAGCAGGTGATGCAGGGGATTTTCTCAAAGGCTTCAAGACAATGGCAAAGACAGCGAAATCGAAAAAGAAGAGTGTTTCCGCGGGCATCGCCTTCATCGATGCGACCTTCAACAACACCACGGTGACGATCACTGACCCCCGTGGCGACACGCTCTGCTGGGCAAGTGGTGGCACCTGCGGCTTCAAGGGAAGCCGCAAGGGGACACCCTTCGCGGGGCAGTTGGCCGCCCAACAGGCCGCCGAGAAGGCGGCCAAGTTCGGTGTGAAGGATTTGGAGGTTCGGGTGAAGGGGCCCGGGAGCGGCCGGGAGAGTGCCATTACCGCCCTCCAAGCTGCCGGCATGAACGTAAAGAGTATCGAAGACATCACGCCGCTGCCGCACAACGGCTGCCGCCCGCCGAAGAAGCGTCGCGTTTAAAAATTCGCTGGTTGCCGTCGGGCAGTCAGTTGGCAAGAGATTGTGGTTGGACTGAGGAAGAGAACATGGGACGAATCACCGGGCCGGTCTGCCGGCTCTGCCGTCGGGACGGGCTGAAGCTGTTTCTCAAGGGGAATCGTTGCGACACCCCGAAGTGCGCCTTTGACCGGCGGCCGGCCCCCCCGGGGGTTGTGCAAAAGCGGCGGCCCAAGCCGACCGATTACGGGCTGCGGCTGCGAGAGAAGCAGAAGGTCAAGCACTATTATGGGGTGCTGGAGCGGCAGTTCCGGACCTACTTCAACCGGGCCGAGAAGGGATCGGGAAATACGGGCGAGACGCTCATGTCGTTGCTTGAGCGACGGCTGGACAACGTGGTGCACCGGGTCGGCTTTGCGGCCTCCCGGTCGGCTGCCCGTCAGATGGTTGTGCATGGGCACATCACCGTGAATGGTCGGAGGGTCGACGTGCCCAGTTATCTGGTGCGTGCGGGCGACCTCATCCGCATCAAGAATCGGACGAAGAGTCTGCAACTTGCGCATGCCTCGCTTGCTGACTTCCGACGTGACCTGCCCGATTTCGTCTCCCGGTCGGACGACGGCGTACCCGAAGCCCGGGTCGATCGCCTGCCTGCCCCCGATGATGTCTCGATTCCGGTCCAAACGAATCTGATCATCGAACTCTGTTCGAAGTAGCCCTCGTCAGCCGCCCCTCTGTCACCTTCCAACGCACCACCCGTCACCAAGGAGAACCCCATGCATATTCGCTGGCGTGGTCTCGAACTTCCCGGCTCGGTCGAGGCCGACAGCAAAACCCTCACCGGCACCTATGGCAAATTCACCGCCGAGCCCTTTGAGCGCGGCTTCGGTACGACCGTGGGGAACAGCCTCCGGCGGATTCTCCTGTCGAGCCTCGAGGGCAGTGCCGTCACCCAGATGAAACTCGGTGGCTCACTTCACGAGTTCACCACCATCAAGGGGGTCCTGGAGGACGTGACCGACATCGTGTTGGCGGTGAAGAGTCTGGTCGTGAAGAACCAGAGCGATTCGACGCGTGTGATCCGGGTCGAGAAGAGCACGAAGGGTCCGGTGACCGCGGCTGACATTCAGACCGACGAGGCCGTGGAGGTCGTCAACAAAGACCTCGTGCTGGCAACGCTCACCGATGACATCCCCTTCGAACTCGAAATGGTTGTCGAGAATGGCCGTGGGTATGTCCCCAGCAGCGAGCACAGCCCGGAGGGGCAGGAGATCGGCATCATCCCAGTCGATGCGGTCTTCAGTCCGGTGACCCGGGTGCGGTATGAGGTTGAGGAGACGCGGGTTGGCCAGAAGACCAACTACGACAAACTGACGCTCGAAATCTGGACCGACGGCACCATCACGCCCGAAATGGCGTTGGTCGAGGCGGCCAAGATTCTGCGGAAGCATCTCAACCCGTTCGTGGGCTACACCTCGCCGGGCAGTGCCGTCCACGGAGCGGGCGGCGAGGGCCTGCTCGACCTCGAGGCGCCGCTGGAGAGCCGGCTGGGCATGTTGGTGAGTGACCTCCGGCTGTCGTTGCGGGCCAGCAACTGCCTGGAGGTCGAGGGGATTCAGACGCTGAAAGATCTCGTCTCGAAGACCCGCGAGGAAGTCTTGGAACTGCGGAATGCAGGCGAGACCACCCTGCAGGAAATTGAAGAGAAACTGGCGGAGCTCGGTCTTTCGCTGGGCATGACAGCGGCAGGAACCTAGTCGCAGGCCGTTCCGGCGGCTGCCGGAGTGCGTCCAACAGCAAAAGCAGACAGCAGAGGAATTCAAACATGCGTCATCGTCGGAAGGGCCGAATCCTCGGCCGCAGCCCGTCTCATCAGCGGGCACTGCTTCGGAATTTGGCCTCAGCGCTGATGCTGACCGAACGGGAGTTTGACCCCGGTGAGCCGGGCGCTCCGAAGGTTCCGGGCCGGATCGTCACCACGCTGGCCAAGGCCAAGGAGGTTCGCCCTCTGGTCGAGCGGTGCATCACGATTGCTCGCCATGGTCTCGTTGCCGAACAGGCGGCAGCAACGCTGGCCACCACGGCGGAGCGGGATTCAGCCGAATGGAAGCAGTGGCGGCAGAGTGACCAGTGGCGGCAGTGGGCCCAGGCGATGGCGCCGGCCGTCACGGCGCGGCGGCGGGTGCTCCAGCTGCTGGGCGACAAGCAGGCGACCAGGCTGGTTTTTGAGAGGATTGCTCCGCGATTTGCCGATCGTCCCGGCGGCTACACGCGGATCCTCAAGCTTGCCCGTCCCCGGCTTGGTGACGCCGGTCCCCGGGCGATTCTCGAGTTCGTCGGTGAGCTGGCGCCGGCTGCCGGGGCTGCCCCCCGCGTGGAGGCGGCTGCGACCTGACCGTCTCGTTCCGCGACGCCCAGCCATCGCTGCCGCCGCTGAAAGACCAAACCATCCGTTTTTGTTGACCGCGGCAGGCGTGCGGCGGACAATTCAGGTTGTGGTGTTGGTTCAAGGAGGCCGGCGGCGTGGATACCAGTCTGATCGGTGACGTCCGTCTGCCCGCCAACCGGCGGGCCTGGTGGCGAAGTGGTGTGCTGGTCGCAGCGTTTGGTTTCGGGGTCCTTCCCGCGGCCGCGTGGTCCGCTCCGCCGAACTCCGGTGTGCCTGCCCCTCAGATCGCCTTCATTGACGAGCAGATTGAGGCGGTCTGGAACGACACCGGATTGACGCCGGCCGCAGCGGCGACCGATGGCGAATGGTGCCGGCGGGTCTATCTCGATCTGATCGGCAGAATCCCGACGCTGTCCGAACTTCAGAATTACCTCAAGACCAGGGATCGGAACCGGGCGGCCCGGCTGGTTGACCGCCTGCTGGGAGACGATTACGCCGCCGAATACGCCCGTCACTGGGCCAATGTCTGGACCACCATTCTGATCGGCCGGGACACCAACAACCGGCTGGTCGATCGCAATGGGATGCGGCGGTACCTCCGAGACTCGTTTGCGGCCAACATTCCCTACGACCGATTTGTCGAGGAACTGTTGACCGCCACCGGCGACAACGCTGACCGTGACGGGGTTGAACAGTTCAACGGGGCCACCAACTTTCTCAGCGGCAAACTTGCCGACGGAGCTCTCCAGGCGACGGCGAAGACAGCCCAGATCTTTCTCGGCCTGCAAGTGCAGTGCACCCAGTGCCACAATCACCCCTTCAACAGCGGTGTGAAACAAAACCAGTTCTGGGAACTCAACGCCTTCTTCCGGCAGACCCGTGGTCTGCGACGATTCGGTGGGGGTCGCCGGGTCGCCTGGGTGGAACTCGTTGATGAGGACTTCGCCGGCCAGGGGGGGAATCCTGACGAGGCAGAGATTTATTACGAACTGCGAAATGGCCTGGTGAAGGTCGCCTATCCGGTCTTTATCGACGGCACCGAGATTTCCCGCAGCGGTTTGCTGCCCGGTCAACTCCCTGATGGCGGGTCATACGGAGTGAATCGGCGTCGGGAGTTGGCCCGGCTGGTGGTGGGCAGCCCGTTGCTCCCCAAAGCGATCGTCAATCGGCTCTGGGCCCACTTTTTCGGCTATGGCTTTACGAAGCCGATCGATGATTTCGGTGATCACAATCGACCGACGCATCCAGTGCTGCTCGAGGGGCTGGCGGAACGGCTCCAGCAATACAGCTACGACCTCAAGTCACTGATGCGGTGGATCGTGCTGTCGAAGCCCTATTCGCTGTCAAGCCGCATCGAGCCGGGAAACGAGCCGGACGCCCCGCAGCTCGGTGAGCCGCCCCGCTTTGCCCGGTTTTATCCGCGGCAGATGCAGGCCGAACAACTCTATGAGTCGTTGCTGACGGCGACCCAGGCCGACCGGGGCGACGAGGCTGAGGCGGCCCGCCAGCGGGATCGCTGGCTTTCGCAATTCGTGATCGCGTTTGGCACCGACGAGGGAGACGACGCCACCACCTTCAACGGGTCGATTCCTCAGGTGCTGATGCTCTTTAATGGTGACCTGATCAAGACGGCCACCAGGCTCGATCGCGGTGGCTTCCTTGACAAGGTCGCCAATGGCCCGCTGCGGAATCGTGAGAAAATCAACGCCCTCTATCTCACCGCGTTGGCCCGCCAGCCGACGGCCCGAGAGCTGCGAGAAGCCAATCAACTGCTGCTGGCCCGCAAGGGTGAGGCGGCCGAGGCCCTTCAGGATGTCTGGTGGGCGCTGCTCAATTCCAACGAGTTCATTCTCAACCACTGACGCTTCAGGAGCTTCACGATGTTCGCCCACCCGACTGCTCAACTGCCTGCCGCCGGTCGGCAACGCCGGCACTTTCTCTCCCACCTGGCAGGCATGGCGGCGTTGGCTGGGCCGGCCGGCTGCTTCACGCGGTCACTGCTGGCCAATGCGGCCGACCTGAAAAAACGTCATAAGTCGGCCATTCTGCTCTGGATGGGGGGTGGCCCGAGCACGATGGACATCTGGGATCTCAAGCCCGGCCAGGCGACTGGTGGGCCGTTCAAACAGATTTCGACATCGGCCGACGGGATCGCGATCAGTGAACACCTGCCGCTGACGGCCCGGCAGATGCACCATTTGGCTATCGTCCGCTCGATGAGTACCCGCGAGGCCGATCACCAGCGGGGGCGGTACTACATGCACACCGGCTTCGTGCCGAATCCGAACGTCGAGCACCCGAGCTACGGTTCGGTCATCGCCCATGAGCTGGCTGACGCCATTGAAACCCTCGAGATTCCGCCGTTCGTCTCGGTGGGCGGCGGAAGCGTCGGCTCGGGCTTTCTGGGAACTGCCTGGGATCCCTTCGTTGTCAATGCTGATGGCCGGGTTCGGAACCTCGACATGGGGATCGAACCGCAGCGGCTGGCGGAGCGGCTGCGGATGCTCGCCGCGGTCGAAGACCGGTTCATTGGTGAAAGCCGTGGGGCCTTGCCCGGTGACCACCGGAAGGTGGTGGAAAAGACGGTGCGGCTGATGACCAGCAGTCAGCTGGAGGCCTTCAAGGTTGCCCAGGAGCCGGCGGAAGTCCGGGAGCGGTTCGGTGAGAATAATTTTGGCCGTGGCTGCCTGATGGCCCGGCGACTTGTCGAGGTCGGCGTGCCCTTTGTCGAGGTGAATCTGGGCGGCTGGGACAACCACAGTGACATCTTCGCCACCCTGGCCGATCGGAAGCTGCCGGAACTCGACCAGGCGATGAGCGCGCTCGTGGCCGATCTGGCCGACCGGGGGCTGCTCGACGATACAGCCATCATCTGGATGGGCGAGTTCGGCCGGACGCCGACGATCAACGGCAATGGTGGCCGTGACCACTGGGCCCGCAGCTGGAGCGTGGTGGTGGGCGGTGCCGGCTTCAAGCGAGGCGTGGTGGTTGGTGAGACCAGTGCCGATGGCCGCGAGGTCATCAGTGAGCCTTATTCGTCGCAGGACCTGATGGCCAGCGTCCTGAAGGCACTCGGCATTCCACTCGAGACGACCTATCGGGCAAAAAATGGCCGTCCGATGAAGATCGCCAACGGCGGCCGGGTTATTGCTGAACTGTTTGCTTGAGCAGGGTTCGGGACGATTCTGGAGCGGTCGGTCGGCGGGAAATTGCGACGGGGGCGGCCGGGGCGGTGTCGCCGCCTCCCGAGCACGCTAGACTTTTCGCGCGTCCTGGGCGTGTCTGCAATCGTAGAGTTTCCGGGTGAGTGATGGCGGTTGATCTCGATGTCGAAACATGGACGGGAGCGGATGCCGCCGATCTCTATGAGGTCAGCCGGTGGGGCAAAGGCTATTTTTCGGTCGGCCCGGCCGGCAACCTGCTTGTGCACCCCGACAAGCAGGCCGACCGCAGCATCGACCTGAAGCAGCTGGTCGATCGGCTGCAGGTGAGGGGAATCGACCTGCCGATCCTGCTGCGGTTTGGTGAGATTCTGCAGCACCGGCTCGAGGAAATTCACGACGCCTTCGCCCGGGCGATGGCCGAGGGGGGCTACCGCGGCGACTACTGCTGCGTCTATCCGATCAAGGTCAACCAGCAACGTCAGGTTGTGGAAGAGGTGCTGCGGTTTGGCCGGCCCTACCGGTTCGGCCTCGAGGCGGGGAGCAAACCCGAGCTGCTGGCGGTGATCGCCCTGGCCGACAACGACACGCCGATCATCTGCAACGGCTTCAAAGATGCCGAGTTCATCGAGATGGCGATGCTCGCCCAGAAGATCGGCCGCCAGATCATGCCGGTGGTCGAGCGGTTTTCAGAGCTTGAGCAGATTCTCGAGCAGTCGGAGCGGCTTGGAGTCAGGCCCCGCATCGGGATGCGGGTGAAGCTGGCCACTCGCGGCAGCGGCCGGTGGCAGGCCTCCGGTGGGTTTCGCAGCAAGTTCGGACTGACGGTCGGTGAATTGATGCGAGGGCTCGACCTGTTGGCCGCCCGGGGGATGGCCGACTGCTTTCAGCTGCTCCACTATCACCAGGGCAGCCAGATCACCAACATCCGCCACATCAAAGCGGCGCTCAATGAGGCGGCCCGCGTCTATGTCGAACTGGCGAAGCGGGGGGCAGGGCTGCGGTATCTGGATGTCGGGGGTGGTCTGGGGGTCGATTACGACGGCTCCCAGACAAACTTCGAGTCGAGCGTGAACTACAGCCTGCAGGAGTATGCCAATGACGTCGTCGCCCATGTGCAAAATGTCTGTGACGACGCCGGCATCGACCATCCCACCATCATTTCAGAGAGCGGCCGGGCGGTCGTTGCCTATCACAGTGTGCTGGTCTTCAGTGTGCTGGGGGTCTCCGAGCAGACCGACCAACGTGCAGATGAGCCGCAGCCCGACGAGCTCGAGCAGCCGGTGCAGGACCTGCTCGAGACCTATCGCGACGTCAATGTCCGCAACCTGCTCGAGTCGTACCACGATGCCCAGCAGTCGCTCGACACCGCCATGAACCTCTTCGCCACCGGCTATCTGCCGCTCGATCAGCGGTCGCTGGTGGAAAATCTCTACTGGGCGATCTGCCGCAAGGTGACGAAGCTGGCCCGGCAACTGGAGTTCGTGCCAGAGGAGATCGACGCCCTGGCCGCCACGCTCTGTGACACCTACTTCTGCAATTTCTCGCTGTTTCAGTCGATTCCCGATTCGTGGGCCATCAAGCAGCTCTTTCCGGTGATGCCGATCCACCGGCTCGATGAGCGGCCCGATCGGTCGGCGGTGCTCGGCGATGTCACCTGTGACTCCGACGGCAAGATTGACCAGTTCATCGACCGCCGCGACGTGAAACGAACCCTGCCGCTGCACGCCTGGCGGAATGAGCCCTACTATCTGGGCGCGTTTTTGATCGGGGCCTATCAGGAGATTCTGGGTGACCTGCACAACCTGTTCGGCGACACGCACGCGGTCCATGTCAGCACCGATGAGCGGGGTGAGGCAATCGTCGATGCGGTGATCAAGGGTGATACCGTCCGCGAGGTGCTCGATTACGTCGAGTTCGATCCGGCCGACCTGGTCAAGCAGCTTCGGTCCTCGATCGAACAGGCGGTGCGGGAGGGCCGGATCGGCGACGGACAGGCCGGCCGCTTCCTGCGGTTCTATGAGGAGGGGCTCGGCGGCTACACCTATCTCGAGGAGGCCCCGCTGGAGCGGCCGTGAGCCCACCGTGGATCGTATTCGCCTGGGGGCTGCAGCCCTCAACCAGACACCGCTCGACTGGGACGGCAACCGTGACCGGATCGCCTCGGCCTGCGTCGAGGCCCGGCGGCGAGAGATTGCCGTCCTCTGTTGCCCCGAACTCTGCATCAGTGGCTACGGCTGTGAAGATGCCTTCCATGCTGCCGGTGTGCTCGACCTGGCGGCAACCGTGCTGCTGGAACTTGAGCCTGCCAGTCGCGGGCTGGTGCTGGCTGTTGGCCTGCCGGTCCGCTGGGAGAGCGGCATCTATGACGCGACAGCGGTGCTGGTCGATGGCCGGCTGGCGGGGCTGGTCGCCAAGCAGCATCTGGCGGGAGAAGGCCTGCACTATGAGCCCCGCTGGTTTCGCCGTTGGCCAGCCGGTCGCCGCGGTGTCGTTGCCCTCGCCGACCGGACCGTGCCGATCGGTGACCTCCGGTTCAGCTGCGGTGGTGTTCGGATCGGTTTTGAAATCTGTGAGGATGCCTGGACGGCCGATCGGCCCGGCGGCCGGCTGGCCGCCCGCGGGGTCGACGTCATTCTGAATCCTTCGGCCAGCCATTTTGCCTTTGGGAAAGAGGATGTCCGGCGGCGGTTTGTGCTGGAGGGGGCCCGGGCCTACGCCACCGCCTATGTCTATGCGAACCTGCTGGGCAACGAAGCCGGCCGCGTGGTCTATGACGGAGGCACCCTGATCGCCGCTCCCGCCGGCCTGGTTGCCTGCGGCCGCCGCTTTGGGTTTGGCGACATGACCGTGACCGACGGCCTGGTTGACCTTGATGCCATCCGGCTGGCGCAGTCGCGGTTTCTGCCCGATGGTGGAACCGGTGGTGACGACGATTGTGTCAGCCTCGATTTCGCGGTGCCGCGGGTGGCCGCCGTCACACCGCCGCCGGTCGATCGTCGGGCCACCTGGGAGCGGCGGGCGGTGACGGCCGCGGCAGCCAAGGAGGAGGAGTTCACCCGAGCAGTCGCCCTGGGGCTGATCGACAGCCTGCGGAAGAGTCGCAGCCGCGGGTTTGTCGTCAGCGCCAGCGGCGGGGCTGATTCATCGGCGGTGATCTGCCTGGCGGCCATCGGCATCGCCCTGGTGGTTGAGGAGTATGGCTCTGCCGCTGCTGCCCGGCTGGGAGTTGCTGACGAATCGACTGGCACGCTTGTGACAAAGGGGGCCGTTGCCGGGTTTGGTGAACCGGCGGTGCGGCAGTTGGTGGCTCGCCTGGTCACCTGTGTCTATCAGGCCACGGCCCATTCCGGGGCAGTGACCCGGCAGGCGGCCGAGGGGCTCGCGGAGGCGGTCGGGGCGAACTTCCATGTTTTCGACGTCGAGCCCCTGGTGCAGGGCTATGAGCGGCTGGTCGAGCAGGCGCTCGGCCGCCGGCTCGACTGGCGTCGCGACGATCTGGCCCTGCAGAACATTCAGGCCCGGGCGCGGGCTCCCGGGGTCTGGATGCTGGCCAACCTGCTGGGAGCGCTGCTGGTCTCGACGAGCAACCGTTCCGAGGCGGCGGTCGGCTATGCCACCATGGATGGCGATACGGCCGGGGGGATCGCGCCGCTTGCCGGCATCGACAAGGCGTTCCTGCGGCAGTGGCTCGTCTGGCTCGAGCGGCAGGGGCCGGACGGGCTGGGGCCGATCCCGGCACTGGCCGCGGTCACCGCCCAGCAGCCGACAGCCGAACTGCGGCCGCCTGACGCCGTCCAGACGGATGAGGCCGACCTGATGCCCTACGAGGTGCTCGACCGCATCGAACGCTATGCGATTCGCGACCGGCAGCTGCCGTTGGAAATCTGGCAGCAGCTGCAGCTTGACTATCCACAGCAGTCTGCTGCCCAGCTGGCGGACTGGACCGAACGGTTCTTCCGGCTCTGGGCCCGGAATCAGTGGAAGCGAGAGCGGTACGCTCCGTCCTTTCACCTCGACGACGAGAGCCTCGATCCGAAGGCCTGGTGTCGGTTTCCGATTCTTTCCGGAGGCTTCGACCGTGAACTCAGGCAGCTGCGGGCAGCCGTTGAGGCCGCCGCGACGACCGGGTAGCGCGAGGTTTCTGGCGGGCAAACAGGCCTCGCGGCCCCGTTGGCGGGCTGCTAGAGTCCGTCCGTCCCCGCGGAGAACCCCATGGTGCCCACAGCCCCCACCCGCCGCTCGTTGCTGTCCCCGTCCTGGCTGCTGACCAGCTGCGGGACCCTGCTGCTGATCGGGCTCTGCCCGTCGGCCGCTTTGGGCCAACAGCCGCAAGGTCAGCCGGCGGCCCCGGCTCAGACGAGCCAGCTCACGCCCCAGCAGCAGGCGGCGCTCGATCAACTGCTCAACGCCTGGGAGGCTCGCAACGCTCGGGTCACGACCTGGTCCTGCACCTTCTACAAATGGGAATACAACGCCTGGAGTCCCGCCGACGCCGCGGGTGAGCGGCTGGCCTTCTCGGAGAGCACCGGCGAAATCAAATATGCGGCGCCCGACAAGGGGCTGTTTCGCGTGAAGTCGTCAAAACAATGGAATCCGGAGAAGCGGCAGTATGAATCGCGGCCCTCGGGCACCGGCGAACACTGGGTCTGCAACGGCAGCAGTATCTACGAATTCCGCCATCCTGAGCGGCAGCTGCGGGAGACGAAGCTGCCACCCGAAATGCAGGGGAAAGCGATCAGCGAGGGTCCGCTGCCCTTCGTCTTTGGCGCCAAGGCTGCCACGCTCAAGAAGCGGTACAGCATGCGGATCATCACCCCGTCCGGTGTGACTGATCAGGTCTGGCTGGAGGCGCTGCCACGATTTCAGGTCGATGCCGCCAACTTTTCCAAGGTCGAGCTGATCCTGCAGACAGCAGACCTGATGCCCTTTGCGATCCAGATCTACAAGCCCGGAGGGCAGGATCGCGATGTCTATCAGTTCGATCCGCGGACCAGCCTGATCGACCGCGGCCTCGACCTGATCCGCGACTTTTCCCGGCCACTCACGCCGCTCGGCTACACCTTCATCGAAGAGCAGGCTCCAGGCGGCTAGCAGCCGCTGCCTGCTGGTGCTTATTGCCGACATCCTGCCGCCCGGTGCCAGTGGTGTGGTGATTACCGAGGTGTGAGGGGCACGAACGTCAACGGTGCTGCCTGTCCGGTCGCTTCCGCTCCCGGCTTCCATGTGGCCTGCACGTTTGATGAG
>CALAZQ010000558.1 GCA_937926325.1 uncultured Planctomycetaceae bacterium
GAAGACCACCATCTCGACCAATCTAGCCATTGCCTATCAGCAGGCTGGCAAACGGGTCCTGATGATCGACGCTGACATGCGAAAGCCAGGGCTCACCCGGCTGATTAACCGCCGGGGCCAGCCGGGGCTGTCTGACCTGCTGCGGGGCAATGAGCCGATGCCCGAGGCCGCCGCCGCACTCGCCCAGCCATCTGGTGAGGTGCCGATCGATGTCATTCCCGCCGGCCGGCGGCCACCCAACCCGGGTGAACTGCTGCTGGGCGATCGCTTTGCCGAACTGCTCGGCTGGGCCGAAGGCTGCTATGACCAGATCATTGTTGATGCCCCACCGGTCATGGCCGGGACCGACGCCGCTGCCGTCGGCCGGATGTGTGACGGCCTGGTGATGGTGGTCCGACCCGAAAAGAACCGCCGCCGGATGCTGATCAGGGCCGTTGAGACCCTGCGGATGTTCGGCGTCAACCTGTTTGGCACGGTCGTCAATGCCGTTGGGATCGAAGAGCTGGGGTACGGCTATGGCTATGGATACGGCTATGGCTATGGATACGGCTACGGTGATGAATACGGCCTCGATGATGACGACGAGTATGGTGACGAGGACGAAGACGATTCGTACACCCCGGCGAGGGCTGCATGAGACCGGCGTCGCGATCTCGGCAGACCCGCTCAGCCACCCGGTCGACCGGCTGGGCCATCAACCCCGAAACCAGCGGCTGGCTGCTTGCTGTCATGCTGGCAGTGCTGCTAGTGCCGTTGGGTATGGGGGGGCGGCACCCACTGGGCCAGGCATTCCTGACGCTGGCTGCCATCACGGCTGCCGGAGCCTGGCTCTATCGCTGTTTCAGCAGCGAGCAACCCGGCTGGAGGCTTGGACCGCTTGAACTGTTCTTTGCCGCCGGACTGGTGATCGGCCTGGTGCAGCTGGTGCCCCTGCCGGCGTCGCTGCTGGGTACCGTTTCCCCCAGCCTTGCCGGCCTGCTGCCCTGCTGGACCGACGGCCCCTGGACGCTGGGCCGCTGGGAAACGCTGTCGCTCACCCCCGGTGAAACCCTCGTCGGCTTGGGGATTTTGCTGGCTCAGGCTGTGTTGATCGGCTGTGTCTATCAGTCGATCGACTCGGTCGAAGACGTCGAGCGAATCCTGCTGCTCATCGCCGTTGCTGCAGGCCTGATGGCAGCCCTGGGCGTCGTGCAGTATCTGGCTGGCAACGGCAAATACCTCTGGTTTTATGAGTTCGCCTACAACTCGACCGATGGCATCGTGAAGGGGACGTTTAGCAACCGCAACCACTACGCCAGCTTTCTGGCCATCGGGGCGGGCTCACTCGTCTGGTGGGCCTTTGCCCCAGCAGCTGAGCCAGTTCATCGCCATAGTCGTCGCCACTCCCGCCAGTCTCATCGCCCGGGCCGGGGCAGCCGGCAACCGCAGCAAGCAGCCGACCGCCCCTTGCTCACCCCTGCCTCTCGCCTAGCCATCGGCCTGACCGTGCTGGCGGTGCTCGCCTTCGCAGTGCTCTGCTCCCTGTCGCGGGGCGGATCACTCAGTCTGGCAGCCGCAGGACTGGTGGCCACTGGCATGCTGCTGAAGATCGGCCGCATCACCCCAGGCACAGCCGGTGGCCTTGTCGGCCTGACCCTACTCGTCGGTGCTGCCCTGACCATCCATGGCATGGAGCGGGTCGGCAATCGAATGGACACCATCTGGGAAGAGATGGGGGGGCTTTTCGCTGAAACAGAGGGCACGGTCGGTGGACGCCTCGACGTCTGGCGAGCCGCGGTAACCACCATCGGAAACTTTCCGCTCCTCGGCACCGGGGTTGGCAGCCATGCCAGCGTGTCGCCCATCGTCATGCCGCCGACCGACAAGACGGTCTTCACCCATGCCGAAAACAGCTATCTGAATGTCGGTGTCGAAACCGGCCTGATCGGTCTTACTGTGGCTGTCACCAGCCTGCTGGTTGGCCTGGCTGCCTGTGGCCTGCTTTTCAGCCGTGGCAGTGCCCGTGAGCAGGTGGTGGCGGTGGCCCTTGCCGCGGGCTTGACCGCCGGTGCCGTCCACGCCGGGGGAGACTTTATCTGGTATGTCCCGGCCTGCTCGACGCTGCTGATGCTGCTGGGGGCCTGTGCGGTGCGGCTGGCACTGCCGCATGTCAAGCAACTGTCGCTGCCAACGCTGCCGCTTGACCGGATTTCTGCCGCCGGGCTGACAGCAGCTGCAGTTCTCATGCTGGGCCTGATCGCCAATGGTCAGCTCCAGGCAGCCCGTGCCGAGGTTCACTTTGAAGCGGCAGTGAAACAGTCGCGTTCCCTCGCCAAAAGCAGCCTGCAGGCACTCAGCAGTCAGGCTGCCGCCGCGGTCGACGAGCCAGCCTCGCCTGAGACGAAAGCGGCGCTGGAGGGCCCGACCGCCGAAGAAACGGTGCTGGCGGAGCTTGACCAGCGAATCTCCGATCTGGAACAGGCGGTTGCTGCCCGTCCGGAGCACCCTAGAGCCTGGGTCGATCTGGCCCTCAGCCGACTGGAACGGTTTGGCCTGGCCCGCCGGATTGCCGGTGAAACCTTTGGACTGGTCGAGATTCGCCAGACTGTCGAAGACAACGGCTTTGAATCGGTCGCCGCTGCCCGGCAGTGGGTGGAGAGCGTCACCGGTGACCACTATGCCGACCTGCAGCAGGCCGGCCAGGCCGCCCTCACCGCAGTGACGGTGAACCCCTGTGCTGGAGAAGCCTGGTGCGTGCTGGCAGCTGTGGCGTTTTTGCAACAGCCCTCGCCCAACCTGGCACGAGCCTGCATCGACCAAGCCCTGCGGGTCCGGCCACACGACGGCCAGGTGCTGTTCGAAGCGGCGGTGCGAGCCGAACTTGATGGCAACACGACTGAATCACTGCAGCTCTACCAGCAATGCTTTGCCGAGTGCCCCTCCGAGCGGTGGCGGATTGTCAACGTGCTGTT
>CALAZQ010000559.1 GCA_937926325.1 uncultured Planctomycetaceae bacterium
GGCTTTTTCCGCAGATATCTAGCGAACATGGAGAAACTCCTTGGTGTTGAACAGCACGTGGCAGAGGTCGGCCCAGGGCCGCTCGTCGGTTGCCCGGGCAACCGCATCGAGCTGATAGGCGTCGGCCTGCGTCTCCAGGAACCGGCTCAGGGTGTCAGCTTCCGCCGGCGTGGGGCTGCGGCCGAGGGCCTGCTGGAAGAACTGCTCGATGCGGAGATCACGGGATAGCCCCGGATGCGTGCGCAGTGACTGCCGAGCCCAGGCGGCCGCCTGACGATGCACAAAGGCATTGTTCAGCAGCAGCAGTGCCTGCCCCGGTACGGTCGTCGATTCCCGCAGTCCCACCGTTCTCGCCCCCTCCGGGGCGTCGAACATCAGCATCATGTGGTCCTGCGCCTCCCGCTTCACATATTGATAGAGGCCCCGGCGACGATTCGGCGGGCCGCCGCCATTCCCCTTGTCAGGCGGACCGGTGTAGCCCTCCATCGCGGTGTCGAGCTGGCCCGACACCGCCAGCAGGCAGTCACGCAGCGTCTCGGCCCGCAGCCGCTGGATCGGCATGTGGGAGAGCAGCCGATTGTCAGGATCCCGCGCTTGGGCGGCAGCCGACGGCACGCTCGACGCCTGGTAGGCAGCCGTCAGCACGATCCGGCGAATCAGTCGCTTGACCGACCAGCCGTCGGCCACAAACTCTGCCGCCAGAAAGTCGAGCAGCTCGGGATGGCTCGGCGGCTCACCCATCGCGCCAAAGTTGTCGACCGTGGCGACCAGCCCGCGGCCGAACAGCCAGCTCCAGACTCGGTTGACCATCACCCGGGCCGTCAGCGGGTTGTCGGGCGAGGCGATCGCCCGGGCGAGAGCCAGCCGCGGGTCGATGGCCGCCTCGTCACTCGGACGGACGCCAGCCAAGACCTCGAGATACCGCCGCGGCACGGCGTCACCCGGCTGCCCCGGCTGGCCCCGCTTCTGCAGGGCGGCATCGAAGCCGGGGCCCTCGGCCGTCATGGCCGGCCCGCGGCGAAACCGCGGGATCTGCTCGTCGAGCTGCCGGGAACGATTCACGAGCAGCTGCGTCTGCGCGTCAAAGTCGGCCTGCCGGTTCCGCAGCAGCCCCGAGATCAGAAGCCAGTTGAGCAGCCGGGCTTCCACCGGCGTGGCGGTGCCGTGTGCACAGGCATCGACGGCGGCAATGCCGACAGCGGCCAACGCTCGAGCCAGATCGTCGCCGTGCACGCCTCCGCCACGCACGGGGTTCGCAGCAGCGGCATTCACAAGCAGCAGCGACACGTCGAGTTCATTGGCCGGGGGCGCCGGCTGGTCGTGAAACACAACCTGATCGACGGCGAACCAGGAGCGGCCGGTGCGGTCAGCCACGGCCTGCTTGAACGGGCCGCTGCCCGCGTCCGACCGCCGGAAGTGGGCGACGTCGTCTTTCGTGACCAGTTCAAGATAGGACCGACCGCCCTGCCACGAAGCCTGGTGGCCCACGGGGAGGGTCACCCAGGTCGGCAGGCGGGAGTTGATGTGTCGCACCTTGGCCCCGTGCGCCACGTTTTCCATCTGCTGGAAGTTGTGCTGAATGAGGCGGATCTGCGCGGCATCGCCCCCTGCCACCCGCAGGCTGATGAACTTCGCGGCGAGCGGAAAGTTTTCCGACCGCACGGTGGCGGCGTGTTTGCGGGAGAGCCGGTCGGAGGCAAACCCCGGCCCGATCACCCGGGCGACGATCTCGTCGCCAGCGGGGGCCAGCGCGAGATCGCTGCCTGCTTGATGGAGCGTGTCGGGCAGCACCCCGCCGGCATGCCAGGAGCCGGGCGACGCCGTAAAGTCGGCAGCCACCGTAAAGGCGGCGGCATTCTTGGCGGTGCGGTCTGCGGCCAGCCGACGCACGGCTTCGGCCGCCTTGCCAAACGCAGCCCCGGGATCCTGCCCGGCCCGTGCCGCCTGCCGCGCCGCGGCAAAGGCGTGCAGCGGATGTTCGGCCGACGCCTGCGCCTCGTCGAGGAGTGTGCGAAGCGTCGGCTTGATCCCCAAGGAATCTGTCGCCCCCGAAAGTTCGGCGGCGAGAGCATCGCCCAGCGCCGCCAGATCTTCCCGCCAGGCGGCGGTGACCGCCGTGGTCAGCTGCCGCTTCAGAGCGGTCATCTCTGCCACGCCCGTCTGCCGCACCGCCTCGTCGTCGATCACCACCTGCGTCTGACGGCCGCTGGCGAGCGTCCCGAAGAGGGCGTAGTAGTCACGCTGCGAGATGGCATCAAACTTGTGATCGTGGCAGCGGGCGCACGAGATCGTCAGCCCTTGAAACGCCTTGCCGAGCGTGTCGATCTGGCTCTCCAGCATCTGCGCTTCTTCCAGGGCCACGTCGGTGGCGGTCGAGGAGATTTCCATCAGCCGCAGGTGGCCGGTGCCGAGCACCGCCTCGTTGATCTTGAGCGTCGGATTGTGCCGCGGCGGCAACAGGTCGCCGGCGAGGTGCTCAGCCACAAGGCGGTCATACGGCACGTCGGCGTTGAGGGCCCGCACGCAGTAGTCGCGGTACCGCCAGGCCTCGGGGATCGGATAGTCGCGGACATAGCCGCCGGTTTCACCGAATCGCATCAGGTCGAGCCAATAGCCGGCCCAGTGCTCGCCGAAGGCGGGGCGCGCCAGCAGGCGGTCGACGAGCCTTTCCGTTGCTTCGGTCGAGGTGTCGGCGAGAAAGGCATCGACCTCGGCCGGTGTTGGCGGCAATCCGGTGAGGGCCAAGGTGAGCCGCCGCAACAGCGTGCCGCGATCGGCGGGGCCAGCCGGCTCAAGGCCCGCCTGCTGCATGGCGGCCAGCAGAAACCGATCGATCGCCGTCTGCGACCAGACCGGATGGTTGGCGGCCGGTGGCTCGACCGGTTCGACCGGCTGCCAGGCCCAGTGGCCGCGGCGGTCGGCGAGTTTGGCGGCCCAGGTTTCGGCGGCGA
>CALAZQ010000560.1 GCA_937926325.1 uncultured Planctomycetaceae bacterium
CGGCAGTTCGATCTGCACCGGCTCGCTGGCCGAGCCCTGCTGGGCTGCCATGTCGCGGATTTCCTGGCTGATCTTCATCGAGCAGTACTTCGGGCCGCACATGCTGCAGAACTGGGCACTCTTGAAGGTCTCCTGCGGCAGCGTCTCGTCGTGGTACCGCCGGGCCGTCTCGGGGTCGAGGGCCAGCCGGAACTGCTCGTTCCAGTCAAAGTTGAACCGGGCCCGAGACAGCGCGTCGTCTCGGACGCGGGCATTCTTCCGGTGCCGGGCCAGGTCGGCGGCGTGGGCGGCAATCTTGTAGGCGATCACCCCCTGCTTGACGTCCTCGGCGTCAGGCAGGCCGAGGTGCTCCTTGGGCGTCACGTAGCAGAGCATGGCGGCCCCACTCCAGCCGGCCAGGGCGGCACCGATCGCGCTGGTGATGTGGTCGTACCCCGGGGCGATGTCGGTCACCAGCGGGCCGAGCACGTAGAATGGTGCTTCGTCGCACTCCTCCATCTGCCGCTTGACGTTCATGTCGATCTGGTCCATCGGCACATGGCCCGGGCCCTCGACCATCACCTGGCAGCCCTTGGCCCAGGCCCGCCGGGTCAGTTCACCCAGCACATGCAGTTCGGCGAACTGGGCCTCGTCGCTGGCGTCGGCAATGCTGCCCGGCCGCAGGCCGTCACCCAGGCTCCAGGTGACGTCGTACTGCCGGAAGATGTCGCAGAGATCCTCGAAATGGGTGTAGAGCGGGTTTTGCTGCCGATGGGTCATCATCCAGCGGGCGATCAGCGAGCCGCCCCGGCTGACAATGCCGGTGATCCGGTTCATGGTCAGGTGCAGGTGCTCCTGGAGCAGGCCGGCATGGACGGTCATGTAGTCGACCCCCTGGCTGGCCTGCTTTTCGCACATGTCGAGGAAGTGCTGCGGCTTCATGTCGTCGATGTCGCCACCGAGTTCCTCGAGCATCTGATAGATCGGCACGGTGCCGATCGGCACCGGTGAGGCGGCGATGATCGCCTGCCGGATGGTGTCGATGTCCTTTCCGGTCGAGAGGTCCATCACGGTATCGGCCCCGTAGTGAACCGCCATGTGCAGCTTTTCGAGCTCGGTCGCCTCGTCGCTGGTGACCGCCGAGTTGCCGATGTTGGCATTGATCTTCGTGACCGCCGCCACGCCAATGGCCATTGGCTCAAGCTGCTTGCCCAGATGGACCGTGTTGGCCGGAATCACCATGCGGCCCCGGGCAACCTCGCTGCGGATCAGCTCTTCGGGCAGATCCTCTCGCTGGGCGACGAAGGACATCTCGGGGGTGATTTCATCGGCACGGGCACGTTCAAGCTGGGTCATCAATTTTCTCCGACAGTGACGTGAGCGGGGAATAGGCCGGTGCGACCGGGCCTTTTCTAGAGCGTTAATGTATCAGATCACCGCGACCGGCAGCGCACTGTTCAGAGCGACTTGAGGTACTCAAGCAGAGCTGTCCGCTCAGCCTCGGTGAGGACGGCCGGATAGTCATGCCCGGCAGCCGACTTGCCCGGTCGGGTGGTGTCAAAAAACTGCCGCCGCTGATCCGCCGGCAGGCCGGCCGCCAGCCGCTCCGCGAACCCGGCAGCAGTGGTTGTCTCCACCTCCAGCCCGACCCGGCGGTCGTCATAGCCGGTCGGCGTCCGCCGCCAGACCTCGGGTCGGCTCTCCGGATGCAGCAGATGCCAGAGCGTCGGCACCGACCCGTTGTGGAAATAGGGGGCGGTCGCCCAGATGCCGTCGAGGGGTGGGGCAACGTAGCCGGCCGGCTGCTGGCGGTCGCCCAGCGGCTCGGCATCCCGGCCAAAGTGACCAAACCAGCTGTCGTTGAGGGCCAGCCGTTCGGCGTCGGCAAGGGCATCGAACCGGACCCGGTCAGTTCCGATCTCGGCAATCGGCACAACCGTCTCGGGATACTCGCCTTCCGGGCCATACGTTCCATGGCAGTGGCTGCAGTGCTGCCGGAAGACCCCCCTGCCCTGCTTCGCCAACTGCTCATCAATCGGCCCCGGCCAGGCTGGCGGCTGCAGCGACTTGATCCAGGCCTCGACGTGGCGGAAATCGTCCTCCCATTCCCGGAACTTCTCCGGACCATTTTCCTTGACGAGCAGGAACTGCATCAGCATCCGGTGCCCCTGCGGGGCGAAGCCGTCGGCGTAGAGCGTTTTGCGTTTGGCATAGTGCCACCAAGGCGGGGCATCCATGTCGTGGTGGACGAGATCAAACCGGGGCGGCCGCGAGATGATATTCAGCTCAGCGTCCCGGTGGTGCATGAGTGCCACCCCGAAAATCACGGCATTGGTGGTGCCGTTGGTCGTGCCCAGCGGCAGCAGCAGCGAGCCGATGTCCATGTGGCCAAAGGCCTTCCGCTGGGCCAGCTTGACCATGCGGACATCGGCGGTGAGGGTCTCGAGGGCATAATTCGAGTTGGGCAGCCCGGGAACCATCCGGCCGGCGACCTGCCCCTGGTGGCAGGCGAGGCAACTCATGGTCCAGTTGCCGGCGGCATCGACCGCATACTGGACCGAGCGGCTTGAATCCTCCGGGTGTGGGAGCAGGCCGTAACGCTCCATGGCGAGTCGCCGCCGCTCCTCCGGCTCCGCCTGCTCGGCCCGGCTCCGCAGCGGCTCTGGCCAGACCGTCCAGAGGGCGTCAAAGACCTCCTGGTCGAGATCGGCCGGCAGGTAGCCCTTTGAGAGCAGCAGCTGCCAGCCCTGGCCCGGGTCGCCTTCGGCAGCTGGCGCTTCGCTGCCCGACACCGCCACACCGATTCCACACACAACGGCCCAACAGATTCGCTGAACTGCCGGCGACGATCCTCTGAACCATACTTTCATGGCATACTGCAACAGCGGCCCGATGACAGCGTCCGGCGGGCGGCCTGACAGCCGCCTCGCCCGCAGTATAGGCCCGCCGGCCAGCTTGGCCCGCCCCCGCCCCCTTCCCCACCAGGTGCCCGATGGTTGCCGCCAACCCCATCCTGTTGCCCGAACTCCGGGCTCTGCTGGCCGAGCATGACGCCGCCGGTATTCGGGAAGTTGCTGAAGAACTGCACCCCGCGACGGTGGCCGAGTTCTCCGAGGGCCTGGAGGACGGTGAGCTCTGGCAGCTGCTCGACGCCTTGCCTGTGGAAGAGCGGGCCGAGATTTTTCCTTACTATCCGATGCCGCGGCAGGTGCAGCTGGTCGAAGGGGCTGACCGGGCCCACCTGGGACCGCTGCTTGAGTGGATGGCGGCCGACAACCGGGACGACCTGCTGCGGGAACTCGAGCCCGAGTTCGTCGAAGAAATCCTGCCACTGGTAGCCAAGGCCGAGCGGCATGACATCCGGATGCTGCTCTCCTGCCCGGAGGACTCGGCCGGCAGCCTGATGACCACCGAGTATGCCTCGCTACCGGCCGACATCTCGGCCGGCGAGGCGATCGCCCGGCTGCGGACGCAGGCCCCTAACAGCGAATCTATTTATTACATCTACGTGCTCGATGCCGAGCGGAAGCTGGTCGGCTTCATCTCGCTGCGGGATCTGATTCTCGCCAACCCAACCACGCAGGTCGGTGAGCTGATGCAGCGGGACGTGATCAGTGTGCGGGTCGACGAGCCGATTGAGCAGGTCGTGCAGAAGCTGGCCCGGTTCGACTTCATTGCCATTCCGGTGGTCGATGACTGCAACCGCCTGGTCGGCATCGTCACCCACGACGACGTGCTCGACGCGGTCCGGGAAGAAGCGACCGAGGACGCCCACCTGAGTGCCGCTGTCGCACCATTGACCGATGGCTATCTCGAGACCGGGTTGGTGACGATGACCTGGAAGCGAGGCGTCTGGCTGACCATTCTGTTTGCCACGGCCGCCGTGACGGCGATGGTGCTGGCCCGGACGCCGATCCCGCACGGCTGGCTGGTCGCCTTCATCCCGCTGGTGATTGCCAGCGGGGGCAATTCAGGCAACCAGTCGGCAACGCTGGTGATCACCGCCCTTTCAATGGGCGACTGCAAACTGGCCGACTGGCCGCGAATCCTGCGGCGGGAGTTTGTCCTCGGGCTGCTGCTGGGGCTGCTGCTGGCCATCCCCGGTTTTTTCCTCGCGCTGCTCTATGCGCCGTCCCCGCTGCAGGCGATTGTGATTCCTCTGACGATTCTCAGCGTTGTTATGCTCGGCAGCCTCGTCGGCTCGGTACTGCCACTGGTGTTTCGGTCACTCGGGCTCGACCCGGCCCTGATGAGCAACCCGTTCGTGTCGGCGATCGTGGACGTCGTCGGCATCGTGCTCTACATGTCGATCGCGTTTGCGGTTCTGGGCTGATCCTCCACGCTGTTCATTCGCCGCGCGGGTGAATGACCGCGTTGTCGTGAAGGCCAGTCGCACCGAAGCATCGCAGCGCAACAGCCCCCCCTCACGCGAGGGGATTTCTCGGTTCCATTCCGCAGAAAGGGGTTTCGTTCCAAAGAAAAGGCATCGAGCAAGCCGATGAACCCGCCAGTAGAGGTTCCTCGGTTGGGAGAGTCGCGGCGATGGTGCGTGCCCACGGAAGCCGGAAAATATCTGTCATCATCAGCACCTACAACAACCCGCAATCGTTGCGGATGTGCCTTCTCGGCATGCGGCACCAGACCCGTCAGCCTGATCAGATAATCATCGCTGACGATGGCTCAAGGCCAGATACCGCCGCAGTGCTCCGCGAGCCGATTTTTGCCGACCTGCCACTGGAACACGTGTGGCACCCAGATGACGGCTGGAGGAAATGCCGTATTTTGAACCTCGCGATCACCTACTCAGCAGGCGACTATCTCATCTTCTGTGACGGCGACACCATTCCACGCAAGGATTTTGTTGCATCGCACCTCCGTTATGCGCGAAGACGAACGTTCCTTTCTGGGGCGTGCGTCAACATTCCGCAACCGGTATTCCATCAGTTTCGGGATGCGGAAATCATCAGCAACGCGGTGTTTGACGTCGATCATCTCTCGCAGTTCTGGCCACCAATCAAAAAATCCTCCCTCAAGTTAACCCCGGGGATTCTGGAGTCTCCATTGAATTACCTCACGTGGCGGTATTGTGTTCTTCGTGGGGCGAACTTCTCAGCCTGGCGGGAAGATCTCGTACGGGTCAACGGATTCAACGAAACGTTTGTTTACGGGAGCGAGGACCGAGAACTTGGCGTACGCCTGCGCAATAGTGGCGTCGCCTCACGTTGGCTCAAGTACTCGCTCGTGCAACTTCACCTCGATCATTCCAGAAGTGGTTACCTCGACCACGAGATCGCAAATCGGCAGCGATGGGAGTTCCGGAAACTGTTTTTCACCGGCAAGCGTCGCGCTGAGCAGGGGCTGGCCGCGTCCCGCGAACGATGTGGACTTGGCGGGGATCCTTCCTACACGCATGCAGTTGTGAGCCGAGCCGGGCGAACGCTACCAGTGCTGCCCTTCCCAGCGACTCGACCCCGCGATGACGTCGCCACCGTGAAACCTTCCTCAAGAGCAGCCTGAGAGCAACCGGCACGGGCATGCGGTTGCCGGTTCTTGAGGCCGTCAGTCCATTCTGCGGCCGACTGCTTCGGCGACACGGCGGCAGGTCGCAATCGTCTGTTCGAAGGCGGCAAAGTCGAGGGTCTGGCCGCCGTCGCTGGCGGCGTTGGCCGGATCGGGATGGACCTCGATGATCAGGCCGTCGGCCCCGGC
>CALAZQ010000561.1 GCA_937926325.1 uncultured Planctomycetaceae bacterium
TGGCCAATGCCGCGGCGGTGCGGGAATGGGACTCCAACGGCACGAACTTTGGCTATGACGCCGCCAAGGAACGGACGGCCGGAGAGTTTGGCCACAACGATTATTACCCGGTCGCCCTCGCCGCCGCCCGCGAGGCCGGCCTGGACGGCGACACGACGTTGCGGCTGATGCTGCTGATTGACGAAATCCGCGGCCGGCTGGCAGAGGTCTTTCCGCTGCGGCGGTTTGCGATCGACCACGTGCACCACGGCGCGGTGGCTTCTGCGGCTGCTTTTGCTGCGGCTTCCGGCGGCACGCCCGAGCAGATTGAGTCGGCCATCGGCCTGGTGGTGGCCCACAGTGTGCCCTTCCGCGCGATCCGGGCGGGCCAGCAGCTGTCCGACAGCAAGGGGGCCTCGGCGGCCATCGCGGCAGAGGCTGCGGTGCTGGCGGCCCGCCGGGCCCTGGCCGGCTTTCAGGGGCCGCAGGATGTCTTCCGCAACCCGCTGGCCCTTTATCGGCTCAACCTCCCCTGCCCCGACAGCACCAGCCCGTTCGATCTGGAATTGGGCCTCGCTGGCGATGCCTTCGCCCTGCACGGCATGCACTTCAAGCTGGGGCTCTATGAGCATCAGTCGGCCGGGGCCCTGCAGGCGGTGATCGACCTGCTGGCCCGGCACCCCGGGCTGGCAGCCGACCTCGATGCCCTGCGGGAGATCCGCGTGGCAATCTACGAGCCGGCCTATTCGATCATCGCCGATCCGGCCAAGCGGACGCCGACCACCCGGCAGTCGGCCGATCACTCGCTGCCCTACATCCTCGCCCGCACGCTGCTGAAGGCTCAGGCCGCCACAGCCGCCGGCTGTGCATCACCTGGCTGGGCCGACCTGATGCTGTTGCCCGAGGACTATGCCACTGCCGCCATCGCTGACCCGGCCGCCGCCAGCCTGATCAGCCGGATGACGATCGAGCACGGCGGTGAGGCGTTTGACCGAGCCTATCCCGAGGGCATTCCGACCAGCGTGCAGGTGGATCATGCAACTCAGGGCAGGCTGGGCGGCGAGCAGGTCATGTTTCCGCTCGGCCATGCCCGGTCTGACGCCGCCGCCACCGCGGCCATGGTCGATCTCAAGTTCGATCGCCTGGTGGCAGACGCGGTGGCCGACCCGAAGGCCCTGCGTGACCGGGTTCGATTGGCCGGCCGCACAGCTGCCGACGTGGCCAAACTCTACGCCTTTCCCATCGCGGGCGTGGAGGCATAGCTGATGCGTGGTGGAGCGGTTGGCGAAGCGGTTGTCGCCATCAACAAGCCGGCGGGCGTGTCGTCGCGAGAGGTGGTCAACCGGGTGAGTCGGGCACTCGGCACCAAGGCGGTTGGCCATGCCGGCACGCTCGATCCTCTGGCCACTGGGGTCGTCGTCGTCTGCATCGGCAAGGCAACCAAACTCGTCGACTTCATCCATGAACTGCCGAAGTCCTACCGCGGGGTATTTCAACTGGGCCGGTCGAGTCCATCTGATGACATTGAGACCGAGGTGACACCCGAGGCCAACCCACTTCGCCCGACGGCGGCGGCAATCGAGGCGGCGGCGGCAACCCAGCGGGGTGAAATTCTCCAGCGTCCCTGCGACTATTCCGCCAAGCAGGTCGGTGGCCAGCGGGCCTACCGCTTGGCCCGGCAGGGGAAGCCGGTCAGCCTTGCCGCCAAGCGGGTGCGGATCGACCGGCTGGAGGTCGTTCGCTATGAATGGCCTTGGCTTGAGCTTGAGGTCGACTGCTCAACCGGCACCTTCATCAGGGCGATTGGCCGTGACCTGGCGGCTGCGGCCGGCACGACGGCAGTGATGGAGAGCCTGGTGCGGACCGCGGTCGGACCATTTGGCGTTGAAGCAGCGCTGCCGCTCGCTGCCGTCACGCCCGATGTAACTGGTCATGAGGCGGTATTGGCAGCCCTGCAGCCACCGCAGCATGCCGTGCCACACCTCCCGCGGCAGCTGCTTGATGACGCGGCCGCAGCGTTTGCCGCAGCCGGCGGCCTGTTACAGCTTGCAGCCACCGCCGAGACCCTCGCTGCGGTCACTGCCGACGGTAGGATGGCGGGCGTGTTGCGGCGGCTGCCAGCAGGCGGCTATCGGCTGAAGCCCAATTTCATGGTTCAAGGCGATTGATCGGCAACGTGAAGAGCACCCAGCAGAAAACACAAAATGCCAGGCAGTCACCGCAAGCGGGTGGGCTCGCCGTGCTTTGGCCCTACTGGCCGGCCGTGCTCGTGGGTGCACTCTTGCTCTATACCTTTGTGCTAGTGATTGCCACTCACCTGCCCAAGGTGGGCGGCCTGGTGCGAACCCCCGGCGTCGACAAACTGCTGCACTTCGGGGCGTACTTTGTTCAGGCGACCCTGGCAGCTGCTGCGGTGGCAGCGACGGGCCGGCTGGGCCGACGCAACGCGGTGATTCTGATGGCTGCCTTGGCCGCCTTTGGTGCCCTTGATGAGCTGACCCAGCCCTGGTTTTCCCGCTCGGCAGAGTGGGCCGACTGGGCGGCCGACTGCCTCGGAATTGTGCTCGGTGTCGGTCTGGTGTTGCTGCTGATCCGACAGCCGAATCGTTCCACCCCTCGGGGAGAAGCCTGATGTCACGCCAATGGACCATTGCCGAAGTTGCCCGCACCCTCGACCACGCGGTGCTCAAGCCCCAGCAGACCGATGCCGATCTGGCCGCCGCCGCCGCAATGTGCCGCGAGCGAGGCGTGGGCTGCCTCTGTGTCCGGTCATCTGATGTCCAACGGGCGACGAGCCTGCTGGCCGGCAGCAACGTCGTCGTCGCCAGCGTCATCGGGTTTCCCCACGGTGGTTTCCTGCCGGCGGTGAAGGCGGCCGAGGCGGCTCAGGCCATTGCCGACGGCGCCACCGAACTCGACATGGTGATGCAGATTGGGGCTTTTCTCTCGGGCCGCCACGAGGACGTGCAGGCTGACATCGCCGCGGTCGTGGCGGCAGCAAAGCCAGCCGGAGCAATCGTGAAGGTGATTTTCGAGACCTGCTTTTTGACTGCGGACCAGATTGCCACCGCCTGCCGGCTGGCTGAAGCAGCCGGGGCGGACTTTGTGAAGACCTCAACCGGCTTCGGATCGGCCGGGGCGACGCCGGAGGCGGTTGCCGTGATGCTTAAGACAGTCGGCGATCGGCTGGGCGTGAAGGCCTCCGGAGGTATCCGCGACTGGCAGACCTGCGTGAACTATCTGAATATGGGCTGCCGGCGGATCGGCGTGGGTGACGCCGCGGCGATTCTTGACAGCAAGGATGCGACACCAGTCGGCGGTTCTCCCGACCGTACTTACTGATTGCCGCGCGTGGGGCGGCGGCTCGGGGGCGGTGAAGGTCTCGTCGCCGGGCGAGGATACGCCCAACGCTCCTC